>NZ_QZWE01000050.1:0-11186 GCF_003602035.1 Halococcus sp. IIIV-5B
GGCTTTGGCCGGCCCGGAGGGCCGGGACTCTCCAACGATACTGTTGCAGTGAGTAATTGAGAGCGAAACGACTACCTGAGCATGTTTCTCAGCTATTTGACCTTCTTTGCTACATTGTCGACCGATTTGGACACAGACTTAGTCTCTTTTCGAACTTTCTTTAGCTCTTTAGCGATGTCACGAAGATGCTTCTCGGACCGATCTCGACTCTGGAAAAACGCAGAATCATCGTCCTGATCAAGTAACGAAAGGTCAAATGAGTCTGAAATATCTATCCTATCGCCGCGAAGGTTCTCACATTTGCCTTCTACTCGTAGCTCGTCAAACCGATCTAATTCCTCAGGGTTCATTGGGATTGTCTCGAACGGATCGACAATGCCGATAAAGTCTCCTGCCCGCACGTTTTTGTTCCTAACTTTTTCCTCGATTTCCTTTGGGTCCAGTATGAGCGTAACTTCCACGTTTCTAGCTGGCCCATTTCCAATATTCCGAAGAATGACGCCTATACTACTCATTGCATAGTAATCAATGTCGAGTTCAAATACAGGAATTATCTCTTGCTTTCTGGATTTCTGGGCTTCGTTGACCTGTTTTCTGGTGAAGCTAGTATACAACGCTGTAACTACCGCAAGGAAGACCGATGCAAGTGCACTAGCGACCGCTGCAATGGCTGCTGCGGACTGAAGTCCCTCGTTTGCAATGTTGAGCGTAAGCGATGTTGTGGGGCTTAGGATTAATCCAAGAAGGAGACTGACGATTCCAAGAAGGATATACGGAAGTGCAGTTTTGATTTGTGATCTCATATAGCATTTCAGTATGTCAGGCCAAGAAACTAAACTGTTCTTTGATTTGCGGAGGGGAGGTGGATTCAGGATGGCAAGATACTCAGTACACGCGTTTCTCGCGCGGTTTGACTACACCGCTGTGACAACCGAAAACCTACGAGCCTATTTTTTTATCCGCCGATAGACCCACCGGGTTCCCCCAGCTAATGCTACTGTGATCGTAGCTATGGATGCACCTATTTCAAGCAAACTCAGCTTTCCAGCTGCATCGTTAGTACCAGTTTGCTCTTTGCCTACGTTGCCCTGTGACGATGTTTGACTCCGATCATTCGCGGATTGGGCTGGCGGCTCAGATGGAGACACAGAACTGCCACTACTGGCTACCGTGGTAACCAACGTGTCATCTCGTTGTCTTTGCTTGACAGTAGTTGCCTCCTGGACGGTGGTGATGGCCGGTGGGTCGATAGTAATGCTTCTGTTTGTTTGGTTTATACCGCCTGTGTTGTCATGAATACGTAGGTTGACGTGGTACTGACCTGGTTCCTCAAAGACTCTCGATGTGTTTTCCCCTTGAGCGTCAGAGATTCCATCACCATCAAAATCCCACTCGTACTGAGTGATGTATCCCTCTGGATCAGTTGAACTCGAAGCGTCGAATGATACAGACTGACCAGCGGTTGGGTTACTCGGAGTGTAACGAAGCTGAACATCAGGTGGGGAATTTGGACTTCCTATTTCTCCGATATCGATTCTATTGATTGTCGTATTTTCATAGTAACCAATCCAGAAATACTCCCCGTCCCATGCCAAACCGTAGGGAGCGGAAGATAGAGAACGATCGTTAGTCAGAACTGCAGTTGAACCAGTTGTATCAAACTGTTTGATTGAGCTACTACCTCCCACCCACAGGAATCCTTCGGCCCATGACAGCGATTCTACAGAGTATACTGATGATGATGAAGACGACATCTGCATTTTCTTAGTCACGTTTCCAGTATCTGCGTCTATTTCGAAGAATCTACCATTAGATGTCCCAATAGTCCACAAGGAACCGTTGTTGTACGCAAGTCCTTGGCTTTCGGTTGGCACAGGGATTGTCTTCTGTCTGTTTCCGGTATCTGGATCAATTTGAAGTATCTCTTGAGTGTCACTCTGAGGAGAGGTTAGTACCCATAGTGAGTCTTCAGTGGCTGCCAAACCGTCTATATTGGAACTTTGTTGAAGCTCGACGAAGTCGAGAATGCTACCAGTACTTGGGTCGACTTCACGTATTCTTACCCCAGAAGAATTCGCCACTCCGACATGCCACAGGTTTGTGCCGTCCCATGCTAAGTTCCAAGTGATCCGTAGGTCTTCAGACAGCTCGACAGTATCTACGACCGTAACTGAAGAGTTCGCAGATTGTCCCGCTGCAGCGGTGCTCAGGAGTAAAACAACAAGTAGGACAAAGAGGTACCTTGTAATGCTCCTCGAAGAGCCTTTGCTCATAGATACCCTATAATCAAACAACATATATTCTGTTTGGTAATCATGGTATAGTCCTCGGAAAGGTTGAGATCTGGTTGTCAGGAGATGACACCGAGTAGCCGGCGCAGGTTTCCCATAGGTTCAAACACGGGGTTGCACATCGAGAGAATTGCTTCTCTCTCGTTGCACACTAGATCGATTGATCGATGTGCAAGGAAACTCAGTTAAATCAGGTTCTACACGTCGTCCCGAATCCTAACACGAACCCTAGCATAAACAAACGGCACTCAGTTGCTCAAACCAGTGCTTCTAAGCGAGGCGATGTGTAATGAATTCACGGTTAGGTATAAATGCGAATCAAAACAGACGGGAAACACGAGTACCGAGTCGATCAATTGCGCCAGATCATGCAAGCTGCTGGAGAAGGAACCAAATCAGGCGCTTTCGATTTCTCGACCGAATTCACCTTGAGAATGCTGGAGAACCTTGAGCAGGCAATCAACCATCCTGATATGACCGAAGGGCTTGCAGAGGTTCTCTCGACCTCCACAGTTGAATTGAGTTATCGCATCGAGACCGATCTTGATGTGAATCCGAGCCGGCGAGCGCGAGCGGATAAATGATCAATCGGAGCCAACAATGTAATCACTCGTATGAGATATTACTGACAACCTCTTTAAGAATGTTTACAGAGCGGCTGTTTTACTCGGAAATATGAACGAATAGTAGGGGCGTATCGCCTACCCTACATCGACGTCCCACCGTCATTCCAGGTGGGAGTGATCGCAGCGTTCATTCGCTCTTCTACCTCTGCGATATCATCTTCGTTCAGGTCTTCGATGAAGTGTTCCATCGTTTGAAACCCGCTTGTATGTGTGTGCCAACCACACATATATCTAATGGCCAACCAAATGTGGCAAGACGGGGCTGGAAATTTCAATCTATAAGGCCCAATAAATAGGCCATGCCTGTAAGAGATAGCAGAAACATAGCTGTGGAAAATGAGTATGAGACTACAACGTACGTTGATGCAGAGGTTATCTTTTTGTTAAACAAATCGTCAATGCCCCGTTTTCGCAAATCAACGATATTGAACGCGTCTAAAAACATCCAGTAGCCATCACCATGTATTAGCGGATTGAGACTGAAGATGATCTGCAAAACATTCCATACAATTGCGATGCTTAACACAACATTGTCGCTAAAAACCGTATAGTGTAGAAGAATCAGACCTTGAAGCCAAATACATTGAACAAGTGGTCCTGCAAGATTGATCCACAACCGACGATTACGTGGAAGCATCCACGCTCCAGTTGTTTCAGTAATAACTGCAGGAATAATCCCATTGATAGTACCAACACGAACTTCTGGACTGAAGTAGGATTTACTAGCGAAGTAATGGCCACACTCATGAATAATCAATGAAATTAATGCTATAGAAATGAAAGATATCATTCGCATAGGCGTGAACAGCTGCTCAAACGACGTGAAATTCGGCAACTCAAACAGTGCTGCATACGAACCTATTGTAAGAAGAGAAACAAACAAGAAAATACGGGGCCATAGAAGTATATCATCTGGAGGAAGAAGTTCCACTACTTGACCTTCATCGTTCAGATAACCCTCTCTCCGTAGTGTTTTGACTAAGTCTGATGCATTTTCAGGCAATTCACTATATTCAAGATCATTTGAAGCGAGCTTTTCAAGTAATGTTAGTGCATTCTCAGAGACGCGTCTCAAGTCTCCAGCTGGGTTACGAATATAGAACCTCTCTTCAGACTTCAACCACAAATAACTAACTTCCGGGTCCTCATATTGTACGCGCTTTTTCATAGTTATTTATACTAGAATTTTCGCAAGTGAATCAGCGATATCTTGGTTTGCACGGATGTCTGCAGGCGCAATCCGGGGTGTCTCATTCAACTCAAGAAGAACGTGCGTTCCATCAGGTCGCCGACGGATATCTGCGGCTCCAAAAATTAGACCAGCAGATTGGGCAGCTCTAATAGCAGTGGCTTCAATATCCTCAGAGATGGTAGCATCTTCAACATCAATCTCATCACTATCACCACGCTTCATATCAACCTTAAACGAAAAGCTTTGACTAGAGTACTTTATTGAACCAATTACTTCGTCAGACAAAACATACACACGAAGATCCTCTCCATCAATGAACTCTTGAAATTGAACCGGTGCAGTAGCAAGCTTATCAATCCGATCATCATCAAGATCATTATAACTTAACTCATGAGGAACTCCGCCCCAAGAAACTGGTTTGTAAACAACGCGGCCGTGCTGTTCAAAGAATGTTTCAACTTCGCCGCGCTCATTTGAGAATATAGTTTTCGGTGTCGGGATTTTCTCGTCGTCATACAAAAACAATTGCCAAGGTTTCCTCCCCTGCCAATTGTGATTGCGAAGTAATGGAATGACTGTGGCACCGCGGTATTCCAGGATTTGACATAGACTCTCAAACATTGCTCTGTACTCACGGAGCTGTCTAATAACTGGAAGTAAGTTCTTTTCTAGGCTTTCTTTGAACCTCTTGTTGTATATTTTGAATAAATGATGTGACATTACATATACGCCAGTTATTTCGCTGTAATTGAATATCGTTCCAAGTGTTGCACCATCCTTAGTAGGATTGATCGTAAGGGGAAGATCACTTGGCCATTGTCTCACATCACAGAGAATTGCATCGCCCCCATGCGCTTCGACAGCATCTGCAACCAGTGTTAGTTCTTGGACATTACCAAGCCCTATCAACAATACCGTCATGTTCTCTAAATTTCGATGAAGTGCCTACTGAATAACTCTTGTTGTGGATCAGCTTCAACACACGTGTTTCTTGCGTTCATGATCCCGTACCAAAGAGTCTCAGCTCTCCGGGCCAACCAAAGCCCGACTGCGTACTCGGGCAGGCTATTGAATGATGAGATGATCGCGTCATCAAGCTATATCCGGTACCGGACAACATCGAACAATCATCCTCGAAACACCGTAAGCAACGATACAAGACCCCTGACCAGCGTTCGGATCCTCTTCTGATAGTTTCTAAGTCGAGTGCGACAATTGCTCTACGAAAAGCTTGCGTCCAATAGATTCAAGTAACAGCGTTGCGCGGGTAGCAGTAGCTCGCCAAAACAACCGCGCGGGCCGGGAGTGTCACCAGCACCCCCGAAACCGAGGAAGCAGTTAGCCTCTATGACCACAGACAGAGCCACCGGTATTGAAACTACCGGACCGACCCAAGCCGAATCGGACGATCAGATAACCCAGTTGCTCCACCGTGTGGAAGCCCTCGAAGCCGAGAACGAGCAACTCCACGCAGAAATTGATGCTGTTCGCGACCAGCAGCGTGGGGATCTCCACGCCCTCGCACGCGAGAATCACGAGCTTCGTCAGTCTCAGCAACACCTCGAAGAGCGCGCCACCAAAGCTGAGGAAAAAGATAGCTACCTCCTCGACGATATCCTCGACCTCGAAAACCAGCTCGCGGATCTGGAGGAGGGTTCTTCCGGGTCCGAAGTAGGGGGTGACGCCGCCGAAACCGCCTCCCAGCATCAGGATCTCACACCTATCGAGCGTCTCTCCATCATGGATGCCGAAGACACCGGCATCGAGGTGACGGCATCCATCGAGCGCGCCATCGCGATCTACGAGCACTGGAAGGAGTGGTCCAGCAAGACACCGAAGGGTCGGGTACTCAAAGATGGCCAGAAGTCGCTCCTTCGCACGGCAACAGGTGAACAGCTCGGCTGGCGACAGGTCTACCGCGCCGCCGAAGCACTCGAGGAGCTCTCGAAGGGACGCATCCAGTTCATCCACCACAACCGCCACGGGAAGATGCTCATCGAACCCACCACACCAGGACGTGACTGTCACGCGTCGTCAGCGGCCACGACATGAACCCCGTCAGAGAACCGCCTGCCAAACGATAGACCACAAACAGGAATAATCGTTCCACACACGGACGCGGCGTATAGATCGGTCGACTACTGACGGGTAAACTGCCTCATTCAGCCTCACAGCTAGCATAGAGAACAAAGGGACTAGTTCACTCACTGACGGCACGTGTCAGTAGGAGGGCCGAGTACCTCTATCAAAAGATCCTCGCTCACCACTCACAGCTGGACGTAGCTCTCCCAGTTCTGTTGCTTTCGATGGCTTCTGCTCTCTTGCCAAACCTTTACGCCTATAGGTGCAGATTCAAGTCGTACACTGAACTAAGATGGTGGATGACACTCAGGGGCTCCAGTTTGCCGAGGCACTTGCTGATGAGACCAAAAAGCAGTTCGAGGGAATAGGAGTTGGATCCGATTACCTACTCAAAGCTAATGGCGATATTGCGGAAGTAGGAGGAATACTTCTCGGCATTAGCGGACAAGATGAGGAAACTGCTGGCTGGGAAGAGGTCGCCAAGGCAAGAGACTATCTTCACGGCCGTTTGGATGACATCGGCCTAGATTGGGAGATGAATGACGATATGGAGCAGCGACAATGGGAAGATAATCTCACACGGCGAAGCCCTCCGTATGCTGAAATCGTGACAGCAGAGGTTACCGAAGAGCACATTGAAAAGTTACAGTCGTTCTAACCTTCTGTATAGCTATCTTTTGACTTCCTGCTATTGACCGTGATTGAGATACGGAGCGAGGGGATTTGCTGTCTAAACTGTCAAACAGTTGCTGTGAGGTGGTTAAATTCTTGATGCTCTAATCTGCAGCCACAGATGGATGACAAAAACAGCTGCTACGAACATGGAACAAGAATCGCCTCCCCCTATCGCTATCTTGGGCTACAGTAACCGGCATACTCTACAGATGAGCTCTCCGCAGATCCGTAGAACCCCCTTTCTAGACCAATATGCCATGCTCTCCTGTAAATACAGCTTGAAACGGCGGTCTAGCACCTACAAAACCCGACGACGGAACCCGGATCGAACCCGATCTAACACACCATCATCCGGGGTTGTGCCCCGCAAAATCGCCCGACGGCACCCCACTACTCCATATACTGTATCAAAATTTTATTTACCGCCGGAAGGGCCCATCTGGCACACTCTTCCTGGTCGGTGCTGTGAAACCCACCAGTCCAGCAGTTGCTCAGCACCCGCGACGACTGCCGGGGTGCCCACATGAGTAACGACAATCGCGTGGTTGGCTACGTCGACGATCCCGCCTACGACTCGCTCACCGCACGTGCGGAAGCCGCTGGAAGGTCCCAGAGCGAGTGGGTCCGCGAAGCTGTTGAGGAGAAACTCGCTCGCGAAGGCCTCGACGATGCCGCGCAGCGATTCGAAGCTGAGGATCGGCTCTTTGATCTGATGGAGCGACTCGCGGACGACGCAGCTGACCGAATCGCTGCCGACCTACGTGAGGGGTTCGACCTCCCGGAGAGTGATTCCGCGGATGAAGAGAGCGATTACGAGGAGTGGGGGCAGGACTGATGGTCCAGTACCGCACGGAATACCAGCGGAATCCTACTCCGGCTGCAGCGTCGAAGCTCGTGAACTACGTCGCTCGGGGCGACGTCGGTCGCGTTGAGCGTGCGGCGGGCGTGCGTGCGACGGCTGCCGACGTCGACGGATTCCAGCGCGTCGCGATGAACGCCGAGATGACGCGTCTGCACTCGTTCACCTTCCTCGAGGACCGTTCACCGGAGGAACTCACAGATGGGATTCGAAGCATCCTGCGAGAGCGTCTCGGCGGAACGTATCTCATCGGGGTAGACACCGCCAACGAGGGGAACAATCATCTCCACGTTGCGGAGGCGGGCACTCAGGAAGAGCTGTACATGGACCGCGACGATATCGCAGCGCTGCGAGAGGCAGTAGGTGAACAATTTGATGAGGATCTCGCCGACCGGCAGGTGCGAGCATGATCGTCCTCGCACTTCCGGGTGTAGACCTGGCTTCAGAGTGGTGGGGAACGCTCGCGATACGTCAGCAGCTGATGTATGGCGGAGCTGGTCTGCTGGTAGGGCTAGTAGCCGCGAACTTCGGTGTCAAGCGGGCGTTGGGCGTTTCCCTGCTCGCGATCTCTGCTGCGGTCGCGAACCTCTTCGCGGAGGACGGAGCGCTAACTGGTCGAGAGCAATACGAAACGGGTCCATGGAACACGATCAAGCGTCGGTTCTCTCGTTCGGATGAGAACACGATCCCGGTGGATACAGTGTACAAGAAGGGGTCGGACTCCTCAGCATCACCTGAGCTCGACCGAGAAGTCTCGATGGGAGTAGCAGGGCAGACTGGCAAAGGAAAGTCGTCGTTCGTCAAGGACGATGTTCGGCGGTGGGGATCGGATGAGTCGATCTTCGCTCACGGTCTCCGTGAAGCCGGTGAACGAAACGAGGTGCGTGATTTCTTGCGCGATCAGGGCTTCGACGTGCTCTCGATGTCCTCTCAGGACTCGGAGGTGCGATGGGATCCGTTCCAAGATACGCCGAAGGATCTCGCGTCGATGCAGAACCTCGCAGAGGGGCTGTATACCGCGGAGCAGTTGAAGGAAACCGGCTGGACGAAATCGGAGAAGATGCTGCTCACAGCGATGCTGGTGTACTGCTCAGCGGAGTACGATGACTTCGGGTATCTGCAGCAGGTGCTCGAGACGCCTCCCGAAGAGGTAGTTGAAACGGTTGGTGAGATCCCAGAGGCGAAGATGGCGGTTCAATCCTTCCAGCGAACGGACGGGAGCGATCTCGGCGTGATCTACAGCAACGTGAACGCAGTAATGTCGTCTCTAGCGACGAGCGATATCTGTGATCCATCTCTCCCGGCAGTAGATCTCGGTGAATTCTGCAAACAGCCGGATGGCCGGGCGGTGGTTCTCGACAACATCACATCGAATGCGTATGCAGAGGGGTTCTGGCGGATGCTGACGACGAGCGCGATAGATATCGCTCACGAGACGCCAGGTCGTCAGCAATTCTGGCTGGACGAGGTTGACAAACTCCCTCGTATCGACAATCTACGAAAGCTCGCAAGTGCGGGTCGCAAATCGGGAGCACGGGGGGTGATCATGGTCCAGGACGTCCACCAGCTGATCGACACCTATGGAGAAGAACCAGCGAGATCGATCTGGTCGAATTGCCCCAACCGGGTGATGTTCAGTGCAGGTGATGCTGAGACTGCTGAGTTCTTCCTGAGTGGACTTGGGGACCGCATGCTCCGCCAACAGGACGTGAACACGAAACCGGACGGAGAAGGTGGGACAGTGCGCACCACGTCCTCTCAAACAACCAGCGGAAAACCACTACTCACGGGAGAGCTGATGAATCAAGAGCCAGGTAAGGCATTAATCCAGTCTCCGAGCGGATGGTGGCACGCCAAGATTTCTGAGCCGTCGTTCTGATCAAGTCCGAGTTTGGGATAGATCACCCTCCTCTCATGTCTGACAAAGGTCTATAACCCGGCGGTGAACACTCTCACATGACGGTGAACTCGCTCATACATGCCCAGACTTACGATCACAGTAACGGATGAGCAAGCTGCAATGTTGGAGGAATTATCGGGGGACGGCGGACAGTATGAATCAAAATCAGCGGCGGTGAGGAGTTTCATACAGTCCGGTGATCGAGTTTCTGAGCTTGAACAAGAGGTCGAACGACTCAATCGAGAGCGTCGTCAGCTGCTCGAACAGCGGAAAGAGCATCGCGAACTAGTTCGGTATGCAGAGGACCGGCGCGATCGAGACCAGAGTGCTCGCGAGCGACGCAAAAAGCCCGCATGGACTCGGGCGTGGTGGTGGCTTACTGGTGAACCAGAGTAGAGATCATATCCAGCCGTCGGGTACGTAGACAACCTCGTTCTGCATATCCTCAGGCCTCAACACACTGAGAGCATTGTGAACGGCTCGAACGATCTCACTACGAGGCGTTCGCTGGTCCTCATAGAACAGGATCCCCCAGTGGTCGGTGGCTTCGACGAATTCCTGAGTGATGAAATCCTGGTCATTGGTGAGGATAGCAGCTTCATTGTCGTTAGCGAACGCCAGAACGGCCGGATCATCGGCTCCAGCCGCTGGAGTATCGTGTATCGAAACTGCCTCGATTCCTTCACTCTGAAGCGTATTAGCAACGGTGGGAGAGACGTGCTCATCGGCGAGCACTCTCATGCGTGCTGACGGAACTTCTCGGGGTCGAGTTGCTGTTCTTTCACTCGCTGGGCGGTCTGATGCTTCTTCTCACGCCATTCTTGCATCTCGTCTGGATGATCGTAGTAGTAAGCGAGAGCATGATGAACAGCGGCGAGGTCAAGGCGATAATCCGCTGCGACGTCCTCTGGGTGCTCACCTTTGTCTACAATACGAGTGGCGACATGGAGGACGCCAATACGTCGACCCTTGATCCGTGGCTCACCTCCAAGTGTTTCTTGTGTGGAGACGATATGAGTCATGCTCGTTCTTTTTCGTGGGTCTACAAAGAGTTTGTCTCCACTACGTCACTCGTGATGCCCTGCTGAGATCGCTGTACTGCTCATTCAGATCATCGTATCGAACTCGGTAGCTCGATTACTAGTTTTTCGTCTGTGACTGGTCTATGAGTTCACTTCCACTACTGATGCGTTGGGAACCTCCTGTTTCACGTTCTCGATAGCTCTCTTTACGTTGCTCTCTGAGCTGTAGCCCTCCGACCCATCTGCTACGATTTTACCGTTTGACTCGCGGAGCCGCCAATAATAGTCCCGGTCGCTGCCTTCGTAGTACTCGAATGTTGCTGTCACAGGCCAAACTACATCTATTATAATATAAGATTTTTGGATCCTGCGATACTCTATGACTTGAAGGTGGTTTAGACAGCGGTGTGTCTGATAGATGTCTCTGTAATCTGCTAAGAGCGCTCAGAGGAGAGTGAGATTACTGAGACACTACTGGATGTCCTTCTGCCTGCGAAAGCCCGCACAGCGCCCTGTGGGCGCGAGCAGGACCGTGGAGG
>NZ_QZWE01000051.1:0-10173 GCF_003602035.1 Halococcus sp. IIIV-5B
GGCCGAGGCGATGCTGTCGGGGGCGGTGGGGTCGGGCTCGCGGCGTGTTCGGCATTGGCGTGGATGCTGGGGGTCATGGTGGTCGGAGAACGGGACAGTCCACGCGCTGCGCCCATCGAGAGGAACCCGAAAAGTGGTTCACGCACGACTGGCGCGGCGCGCGAGCCGAGTGCCGAACAGCGTACTGCATCGGCGAGCGCGACCGAACACGGTCGGTGCCGGGACTTCCACCGTCGGCGAGCCGGTCGAACCCGTCGGCGAGATGGCTGCGTTACCGAAGGATAACGTTCGACCTGGAGCCCTTGTTCACTTCGGGTCGGACTGGTGGCTCGCGCACGAAAGTTCCACCGGTCGAACTCCACGTTCAATCGTCGGCCGAGACGAGCCGCTTGTCGACCGTGGAGCTGTCCTCGACATCAAGGGCAACCAGAACGAGCGCGGCGGTGACGACGACGAGCACGGCACACAGGAGGCACTTGGCGATGCAAATGAGCGGTCACCTCCTCGGCTTGCCCTGGCTTTTGGCTAGATACCGTCGTCTTTACTGATATCAATCATGCACGTCGGAGCGGTCGTTACGCTCCCAACGAACGTCGTCCCGAACGACTTTCGCAGGGGTACCAGCAACGAGCGTTCTCGGCGGTACGTCATCGAGGACGGCACTGTTGCTTGCGACTACCGCACCGTCACCGATGGTCACCCCGGCTGAGACGGTCGTATGGTGTCCGATCCAGACACCGTCACCGATCTCGACTGCGCCGGTCTTCGGTCGCTTTTCGCCATCGACCCAGAAGTCCTGCATACCGTTGTTATCGAGAATCTCGACTGCCCAACCGATCCCACAGCCGTCGCCGATCGTGATCGATTCCCGGCAGTAAACTCGTGCCTGGCCACTCAGGTGCGTTTGACCGATCGAGAACTCCCCCTGGATGTTCAACAGTGACCCAGGACCGATACGCGCGACGCTGTCGGTCGTCACACGGATCGTCCCGTCGGCAGTGACGAACAATCGGGAGCCACCGAGTGAGCGATGGACGATCCGAGGAGCCGACGGTCCAAGCAGGAACAGTGCCGGGATATCGATCGTTGCATCACGAGCGATCGAGACACTCGTTCGGTTGTCGAAGACGAATGCGACCGGGCGGCCCGTATGCCGCAGCGAATAGTAGACGCTTTTGGCTCCACCGCGGATGCCGATCTCCCGGGCGGAGCGTAGCAATCGACCGTGGTCCGCCGTCCGTAGCCGCTCAAGTGAGAGGTCGCCTATCAGATCACTTCGACCGCCCCACTTCTCCAGCGTACCGAGATCCATGAGCGGGCTTCTCGATGTGACTTAATAAATCATATGAATGGATAATGTATCTCTAAGCGGACGTGGTGAGCTCAACACGGTTGTTCTCGGCAAGAACGTCGCCTCCTCTATCGAGTCGCCTCCTGATGTAGGCGTCCAAGTACGAGGGACGAGCCCTTTGAGCAGAAAGCCAGCGGGCATCGGACGGTGGGTGCCGAACCGGTCGAGCGTCGACCCCGCGGACGCGTTCAGCACCATCCGGGTGGAATGGTTGGCCGAGAGGATCACGCCTATGACGAGGCTGAGCACGACCGCGCTTGTATCGTACGTCGTTTCGCTACTCATCGACTCTCCACCGGGTCGCGGTCGTCGGGCGGAACGCTGCTGGTGAACGAACGTCTCACGTCGATGGTACCCGCCAGACTCTACAGAGTGGGTTCGACCGGTCCGCACCCTGGCGCGCTACCCCGACGATGCGCCGACGGACGGCAATCCTTTTGCGGCGAGCGCGGTAGGATCGGGTATGGCAGATTGGCCGCACGACCCCGACGGCGAGGAGGGCAGCGAGGGAATGCGCAAGTACGGGCAGGCGATCGTCGCGAAGAAGGTCGACGAGGGGGAGGACTTCCCGCTCGACGTGGCCGCGTTCGTCGACGAACACGGCGACGAGCCGATCCGGCTCAACTACGAGCGGGTCGTGAGCCTCGAAGAAGTCTTCGACGGTGTCGAGGACGACGAGATCGGGGACATCCAGACGATGCACCAGCGCGTCGGCGAGTCCATGCGGGCGAACGGGCTCTGGGAGTACGACCCCGAGGCGGAGGGCCCCGAATCGGGGTCGGCCTGAGCCGGCGCGGACGGAAGCACCTAAGCGTCGTGGACTGAACGGACGAGTATGGCCGCCGGGACCGACGCCGCACGCCGATCGGACGGACTGCTCTCGGTGCGTGCGGTGCTCGGGCTCGGCTGGGTGACGCTCACCTCGGTCGTCTTCTGTAACCTGGTCATCAAGCTGTTCGACCGCCAACTTCTCGACGCACAGAACGTGCCGATCCCGCGGTACTGGCCGATCAGCAAGTTCGCGCTTCGGGTGACGCGCCTCCCGCTGCCCGACGCGGCGGTCTTCGCCGCACTCGCGCTCGTCGTCTTCGCCGTCGCCGTGGTCGTGCTCCTCCGAACCGACCACCGCACCCTCCTCCCGATAGTCGTCGCCGGCGGGGCGCTGCTCGTGCTCACCACCCTGACCCACGGCGTCGGCCCGGGGATCCTCAGACCGCTCTCGGCCCCCGGCAACTACGAGCGCGCGGCGATCGACATCCTCGATCCTGGGGGCTACTACCTCGCCGCGATCGACGTCGCGGACCCGGTCCGCTTCCTCGAAACCTTCGAAGCCCAGCAGCTCTCGCTGCCCCTCCACGCCCAGACGCACCCCCCGGGCGCAGTGCTCACCTTCTACGTCCTCGATACGATACTCCCCTCGGCGCTCTGGGTCTCGCTCGTCGTCGGTCTCGGCTCGCTCGCGCTCACCGCCCTCCTGCTCTCACGGCTCCTCCGGACCTACTACCCCGCGTCGGTCGCGAACTACACCACCTTCCTGTTCGTCCTGCTCCCCGCGGTCCAGATCTACACCCTCACCAGCCTCGATGCGATGATCACGGTCGTGATGCTCGCGGCGGTCTACTGCTTCACGCGCGACTCACCCGTCGTCGCCGCCCTCGGCACGCTCGTCTGCGTGTTCGTCGCCTCCACCCAGACCTTCACGTTCGTGTTCATCCTGCCCGTGCTCGGTGTGCTCGCGCTCGCCCGCCGCGAGAAGTGGCTCCCGTTCGCCGTGGTCCTCGTCGGTCTCGTGGCCGCCTACGCCCTCCTCGCGGTTGGCTTCGGCTTCGATTACCTCCACTCGTTCTCGCTGGCGTCCGACCAGCAGAACACCGAGGGGTTCCTGCTGTTCGTCTCGCCGCTCCGCTACCTCTACAGCCGAATCGAGAACGTCGCCGAGATCGCGCTCTTCTTCACCCCCTTCCTCTGCGTGCTCGCGATCCGCGGGGTGCGCGTCCTCCGGCGGAGCGCCCGCGCCGGCGGTCGGGTGGACCGCGAGCCCCTGCTCCTGTTCGGCGGCGCGGTGCTCTCGCTCGGTGGCCTCTTCCTCGGGAGCGTCTACCACACCGGCGAGACCGCCCGCGGCGCGCTGTTCGTCTACCCGTTCCTGCTCGTCCCCGTCGCCGCCGCGGTCCGGGCCGCCGACCCCACGACCCGCCGGCGGGCGATCCTCGCGGCCGCCGTATTCGGCCAGGCGCTCTTCATGCAGCTGATCGGCGACTACTGGTGGTAACCCACCTTTTGCTGCGCTCAGTCGCTCCCGTTGGTCGCTCCTTCGCTGGCAAAATGTGGATCAAAAGCGCGTCGGGTTCCCTCCGGTCACCCTCGCGCCCGCTCGCTCACTGCGTTCGCTCGCGGTGCAACAACTCGCATCTCCGCTCCCGCCACCGCTCCGCATCAGCCACACGCCTCCCCAGCCGACTGCGCTCCTCAGTCGTTCGCTCCGCTCACTCCCTCCGGTGCTCATCCCTCGCACAATGTTCGCGGTCGGCGCTCGTCTTCACTCGCGCACGACCGCGAGCGCGCGCCAACCGCTCCGACCGTACGAAATGCTTCGACCACATGAAAATCAGGTGTCCGCTTCCGGGGGTCCGGTCACGCCTCGGGGTTCGGTTCCCCACCCAGGAGCTTGTGAACGGTGAAGACGGCGAAGCCGAGGACGGCGGCGTACCAGAGCGTCCCAACCCGGACCACCAGGGTCGCGGCGACGGCGATCGGCTCCGCGACCGAGAACGTGAGCAGGAGTCCGGTCATGCTGGCTTCGGCCGCACCGAGCCCGCCCGGGAGGAGGCTCACCGCGCCGATCACCGACCCGAGCGCGAAGACGAACACCGCGGCGAGGATCGAGACCTCGACCCCGAATCCGTCGAGGGTGATCCAGAGCGCGATCCCTTCGAGCGCCCACGCGACGACGCTGAGGACCGTCGCCAGCGCCAGCGGCCGGAAGCGAAACAGGACGTAGGTGCTCTCGTAGAACGTCTCGAACTCGTCGGCGTACTCGCCGACGACGGGCAGGCCTTCGGCCCACGAGAGGAGCCGCAGACAACCCGCACGCCACTGGAGCAACCCCAGTCCGGCGAGGAAGGCCAGCACGACCGCCGCGAGGATCGCGGGCGAACGACCGTAGGCCACCACGCCGACCGACGCGAGCACCGCGAGCGAGACCACGTCGGTGATCCGCTCGGCCCCGACGACGGGGGTCGTCTTGCTCGCCGGGACGTCCTCCATGTCGCGCAGGAGCCACGCCTTCCAGACCTCGCCCGCCTTCCCCGGCGTGACGACCATCATCAGCCCGCTAAAGAACACCGTGAGGCTCGTCGTCCGGGGTACGTCGATGTCGAGTTCGTCGAGGTAGAGCTCCCACTTCACAAACCGGACGAGATAGCCGACCGTCGTGAGCGCGATCACAACCGCGAACGCCCGCATATCGAACTGTGCGAGCGCGTTCGCGACTTGGTTGGCGTCGCCGAAGGCGAACAGCGCCGCGAACACCACGACCGTGAGCACCGCCGTCACCCAGATCCCGTGCTCGCTCACCACCCGCCGAACGCGGCCGGTGAGCCCGTCCGGCTCGCCCGTCGGGTCCCCACCCGGCCGACCCTCGTCGGGGAGGCCGCTCACGGCGTCGCGCCCCCGACCAACCGTCGCGCCTGCTGGACCTTCGTGAGAACGTGGCCCGAGGCGTACCGGCCGCGCCCACGCGGCGTGGTCGAGCCCTCGCGGATCGCGTCCACGAGCGACCCCTCGACCGCCGTGTACGCCCGCCCGACCTCCCGCGGGAAGTGGCCGTCGCTCCCGCCCGTCATCGCCAGCCCGTGGTGGCTCGCGTACGCGCGTGCCTGCCGGTTGAACGATTCCCGAACACACCGCGAGTTCTCGACCTCGACCCCGTCGACGGCCGCCGCGAGGTCGTCGAGGTCGCGGTCGTAGTACTGCCGGAGCGAATCGAACGGGTGCGAGAGCACCGCGAGCCCGCCCTGGTCGTGGATCCGGTCCACGACGGTCAGCGGGTCCGTCTGCGGTGGCGCTTCGGCGACGTCGATCCCCAAGAGGTGCCCCTGTGTCGTGGTGACTTCGACGCCCGAGATCACGTCCAGCCCCTCGGGAGCCGCCGCACGAACCCGGTCGACGTTCGCGAGGGTGTCGTGGTCGGTCACTACGATGCCGTCGAGACCCGCGTCCGCCGCGGCCGCGGCCACTTCCTCGGGTGGCGTCGCCGAACACGGCGAGGCGTCGGTGTGAACCTGGAGGTCGTAGCGCTCCATCAGACCACCCCGGCCCCGATCAGCCAGGCCCGGGGGCGGCCGTAGAGCACTATCACCGCGATCAGCCCCCAGAGCGCGAGGTTGAGGATGAACTGGCGGTCGATCAGGAGTACCTCCGGCGAGACGCCGGAGTCGGTGGTGTGAACCAGGTGGTGATACCGGAAAACCCCGAAGAAGGCGAACGGGAGCGTGAGCATCATCGCGAGCTTCGCGCCGGTGAAGGTGTAGATGGAGTAGGAGATCAGGAGGGTGGAGGTCACGATCCCGAGGAGCTGGTCGAGGGTCTCGGGGGTGTACTCCTCGAGGGTCGCCCGGGTCTCGCCGGGCAGGTCGCTGGCCTCGAACTCGTTGCGGCGCTTGCCGATCGCGAGCAGGAGGGCGGCGAGGAACGTACAGACCACGAGCCAGGGGCTGAGCGCCACGCCGATGGCGACCACGCCCGCCACCGCCCGGAGCACGAACCCGATCGCGATCAGCATCACGTCGACCAGCACGACGTCCTTGAGGTAGAGCGAGTAGAGCACGTTCTGTGCGATGTACGTCAGGACGACGACGAGGAACAGCCGTCCGAGGGCGTACGACAACACGAACCCGCCGACCAGCAGCGCGACCGCGAACGCGCCCGCGGTCGCGACGCTCACCTGGCCGGAGGCGATCGGTCGGTTTCGCTTCGTGGGGTGTTTGCGGTCGGCCTCGACGTCGCTGATGTCGTTGAAGATGTAGGTCGCACCGGCGATCGCACAGAAGGCCAGCACACCGAGGATGACCTGGCTCCACGCCGCGGGGTTGAACAGCTCCCGCGAGAAGACGATCCCGATGAGGAGGACCGACTGTTTGTACCACTGCCACGGGCGGATCTCGTAGGCGAGACCGACGGCCGTGTCGACGATGCTGCTCCGCTGTGTCTGCGCCTCGCCCATTGCACCCTTCTGCGGGACCGGCTCCCATAAAACGGCCGATCGGTGCGGACCGTTCCGCTTCGTTCCCGGCCTCCGGGACACGTTTCAGCACGTTTTATCCCCGAACGCCGGCGTCGAAACGCGACCGTATCGGTAGATAGTTCAAACCCCATCGTGAATCACGGGGCAATGCAGGCTCAACAGCAAGCGGACGAACGGCTCACCGAGCCCGGAACGCTGCTCGTCACCGGCGGCACCGGATTCCTCGGGCTTCACACCTGCGAATACTTCAAGGAACGCGGCTGGGACGTCGTGGCGCTCGACCTCAAACCCTTCAAACCCGAGGACGAGATCGAGGGCGTCGACTTCATCGAGGGCGACGTCCGCGACGAGGAGTCCATCGCCGCCGCGCTCGAGGAGTCGGGCGCGGACTCGGTCGTCCACACCGCCGCGGCGCTCCCGCTCTGGGACGACGAGCGCATCCGCGACACCACTATCAACGGTACTCGCAACGTCCTCTGGGCCGCCAAGGACGCGGGCGTCGACCGCGTGGTCTACATCTCCTCGACCGCGGTCTACGGCACCCACGACCACCACCCGATAACCGAAGAATCCCCGCTCGACGGCGTTGGCCCCTACGGCGAGGCCAAGATCGAGGCCGAGCAGATCTGTCGCGACTTCCGTCGACAGGGCATGTGCGTTCCGATCCTCCGACCGAAGACGTTCATCGGCCCGAAGCGCCTCGGCGTCTTTCAAGTGTTGTTCGACTGGATCGAGTCCGGTGCGAACGTCCCGATGGTCGGCTGGGGCAACAACAAGTACCAGTTGATGCACGTCTACGACCTCGTGCGCGCGATGGAGTTCATGTTCGCGAAGAACGAGGACGAGGTCAACACCACGTTCAACGTGGGTGCCGAGGAGTTCGGCACGATGAAGGAGGACTTCCAGGCCCCGATCGACTACGCGGGCACCGGCAAGCGTACCGTGGGCACCCCGACCCCGCTCACGGTGTTCGCGCTCCGCACGCTCGACAAGCTCAACCTCTCGCCGCTCTACCCCTGGGTCTACGAGACCGCCCACGAGGACTCCTACGTCTCCGTCGAGAAGCTGAAATCGCTCGGCTGGGAACCCCGCTACTCCAACAAGGAGGCGCTCGTCGAGACCTACGAGTGGTACCTCGACAACTACGACGACCCCGAGACCGACGGTACGGGGTTGGACCACCGGGTCGCCTGGGACCAGGGCGCGCTCACACTGGTGAAGGGCGTCTTCAAACGCATCTAACGCCGCTCGTGGCGCGTCACCGATGAGCTCCAACCCGATCGCCGACGCGTGGCGCGACCACGAACTCCCCGCCGCCATCCTCACGAGCACGCTGCTCGTCGGGCTCGTGGTGGCCGGCGCGTCGCTGTTCGTCGATCCGCTTCTCGTCGTGCGAGCCGGCGACGCGCCGAAGTACTTCCAGATCGCACGCGCTCCGTTCGACGCGGCGGACGTACCCTCCGCACCGTTCCGCTATCGCGTGGTGACGCCGGTCCTCGCGTGGCTGCTCCCGACCTCCCGACTCGTCGGGTTCGCGGTCGTCAACGTCTCCGCGCTGGCCGCGAGCGGGGTCGTCGTCTACTCCTACCTCCGTGACCTCGGGTTCGGGGTTCGACGGGCGGGCTTCGGCCTCGCGCTGTTCGTGGTCTCGCCCGCGGTCGCCTACCTCTCGACCAACCTCGTGCTGGTCGACGGCGTGACGATGCTCATGCTGGCCTGCGTGTTCTGGGCGGCCTATCGGGATCGACTGGTGGTCTTCGCGCTCCTCCTCGCGCTCGGCGTCGCCACCAAGGAGAGCGTGCTGTTCGCCCTCCCGATCTACGGGCTCTACTGCCTCCAACGACGGGGGATTCGTGGTGTGGTCCGCCCCATCGCCGCGGCGATACCCGCCGGAGCGATGTACCTCGGCTTGCGGGTGTTCTACGGCTTCTCGGGCGACACCCTGGGCGCGATCGTCGCCCGCGGGGTCGGCGCGCAGCTCGACAAGTTCGCGATGAGCGTCTTCTACATCCCCTACGAGGTCTACAGCGCCTTCGGCACGCTCTGGGTGCTCGCGGCGCTGTGGGGGCTCCTCACGGTGCCGGAAGTCGTTCGCTCGCGCTCGGTCGACCGCCGGACCGCCTTCCTCGCCGCCGGCATCGCCGTCGTGCCGCTCGCCTTCCTCCAGCCCCTCATCGCGCGCAACATCACCCGGGTGCTGTTCATCGCCTTCCCGGTCGTGATCCCGACCGCGCTGCTCGCCATCGACCACCTCTCACGCCGGCTGCGGCTCGCGTTCTGTGGCTTCGCGGCGCTGGCGGGCGTCGCGGGCGTCGGGGGCGCGCTCGTGGTGCTTCCCTCGCTCGCCGGCAGCGTCGAGTCGGTGTCGCTCCCCGCCATCCAGTACCTCGCGCTCGTCGGTGCGGCGAACGAACTCGTCGTGATCCTCGCGGTGGTGTTCGCCGGTGGATCGGACGATGCTGGGGTCGGAAAGCCGTCCGCCCCGCCGTCGGGAATCGAGTCCCGTTCGGGAAGCGACTGAGCCGGGTCTCGATATCCAAAGACGCATACTGGCGGCTTTCGTACCCCGACCACCGTGACGAACACGCAGGTAACGCTCATCCAGATCGACAACTACGGGCCCTGGACCGTCACCCCCGAACCGCGTCGCGAAGTCGACCTCCAGACGCTCCAATCGCGCCTCTACGCCGACCTCTCGCAGCTGTTCGGCAACCGCGACGGCTACGTCTTCTTCTCGCGGTTCGACAACATGATCGCGGTCACCAACGGCATCGGGATGGACGCCCACGCGCTGGTCCAAGAGTCGGTGGCGAACCGGTATCCCGTGACGCTGAGCCTGAGCGTCGCGACGGGCGACACCCCCGCCGCGGCGCTCGACACGGCGAGCACCCAGTTACAGGACGCGGGCAGCGCCCAAGCGAAGGATCGACGGGAGATCCTCCGTGGTGAACCGCTGGCCGAGGACCGTCGGACGACCGAGGACCTCCAGGTCGCGCACTTCGACGTCAACGACGCGACCGAGAAGTACACCGACCGGATCGGGGCCTTCGACACCTTCATCCACATCGAGCAGGGCTACGCCGAACTCATGCGCTACCTCCGCGAGGCCCACGACTCGCTCGCCTTCTTCGTCGGCGGCGACAACATCATCGCGGTCTGTTCGAGCCTCGACGAGGCGGCCTACCGCGACGCGATCGCCCACGTCCGCGAGGTGGTCGACGTCGACCTCAAGGTCGGGGTGGGCCGGGCGCGGACCGCCCAGCCGGCCGGGATGGCCGCGAAACACGCCCTCGAAGTCTGTCGCCACGACGGTCTCGACGTGGTCTTCGGCGAACCGTAGGACCCAACGGCCACGATCCCGGTTGAAACCGGCAGTGGGCGGCCGAAACGATGGGGAAGACTTATCACCTCGTCAACGAAGTGTTTCGGTATCATGTCACGTGATCGCAAACGGCGTGAATTTCTCGCGGCTCTCGGCGTGGCCGGTATCGCTGGCGTCGCCGGGTGTGCGAGCGACGACGGTGGGAGTGGAGGCAACGGGACCAGCGGTGGAGGTGGCGGAAGCGGCGGCGAAGGG
>NZ_QZWE01000052.1:0-9963 GCF_003602035.1 Halococcus sp. IIIV-5B
CTCATTTTGCACACGGGGGGCCGAAAAGCGTCTCTGAGTAGGTGACTCGCTGGAAACAACATATAAAGAACGTCGGTGCCGGGTCGTTCGTGGCCCGATTCAGTGTGAGCTACTGGATTCGTGCGAGAAATCTTGCACACGGTTTCGTCGATTCTGTGTGCAAAATGAGGATCAGCGTTCTCGGTTCGCGCAACCCCGTGGTGTCACGCTAAAACCTGCTCTGACAAGGATGCTGCTCGCTTCTATCTTAGTTACAAGTAATGGTGGACTCTCTTGAGGTGGCTGTTCTTCGTTATGTATGGGAAGTAATGGCGAGCGGCGAAGGATTCGAACCTTCAAGAGCGGACTCCATTTCGCTGGGTACCATCCAGCCACTCGAGCTCCCGGGATTCGAACCCGGGGCTTTCCCATCCTAAGTGGGCTACTCTACCAGACTGAGTTAGAGCCCCATTGTCTGCCAGTCAGATACCGGTCAGACTTGGTTTCAATATATGGTGTACAATCATATAAGTCTTGTGTGGCGACGTCGTCTGGTGGTTTCGTCCAAAAGTCGCTACGCTATCTATGACTGATCTATTGGGGTGACCCATGCGGCACGATTAAGTGGAATGGTCGCTAAGTGGTTTTGTACAGGTGGCAAGGAAGACAGTGATCCCTCTTTGAAGGGGTATGAGACTTCCAGCGCCACCTGATGGTGGTACATGAGACAGTGATCCCTCTTTGAAGGGGTATGAGACTCAGCGTACCACCATGAACTCCTAACTAAAACAGCGGTCTCGAACAAATCTTGCTGCAGAGCTACAGCTCCCGTCTCGGAGATATCTCGCCCGTGCATAAGCGGCTAGATCAGCAATTTGAATCCCTGGTGTCGCCTTGCTGTCCCGAGTGCTAAACTCGATTACTGTATCATCCGGAAGATCGACGATATCTGTTACGTCTTTTGCTGGTTGTCTCCACACTTCTGCATCGAGGGTAAGATTGACGCTATCCACCTTAGACAGATCTATTTGATCAGCTACCGTGAGGGGTGATAGCAGAGACATCAATGCCAGTCGCTGTAGCGCGCCTGGAGCATCTACTTCCGACATATAGTTTGAGAGTATCTCCTTACACGGAACCGGGCGAAAACTTTCTGTAGAGTACCGAAATGGCTGGCCTGTTCCCTCCCATGGGTATGGTGGGTCGCTGATGGTACCATCTTGGTAAACGTGCTGCTCAAATGTATTCATGATATCTCCAAGATGCTCATTCGGTAGCTGATTCCCTTTGAGCTCTTTTATCTTACCCTGAAAACCATAGCCATCTCGTAAGTGATTGGCCAAGTTCGACCGAGCACCATCGAATATATGCTGCGGCTTGTTTTGTGATATGCACCAGCAACCAGCAACCACATACCGGTCCCCATGTGCGTAGTCACCGCTCTCGTCGACGAAAATATGTAGATCAGGCCCCACTACTAGATGACCCCACGCGGACAATCTCTGTTGCCTGTGTTCTCTTGCAATCGACTCGTCGACCTCATTGGCAAGTTGTTCAATACAGCGTGAACGACTTAAAGCCTTTGTTGAGTAGCGTCCATATGATCCCTAATTCGCATTGTACAATGCAAAAGACATTGGAAAAACTCTTCGTAAGACTTCACGGGCTCAGCGCTACCTTCTCAACTTACCGAATGCAAATCTCTCTCCAAGAGGAGCTAAGAGCGTTCTTGTCGTGTTCCTTTGTGGAAATTGGACCATTACCTTTGTGTGTATGTGGCCAACACACTTGTAGGTATAGGACGTATGTACACGTATGAACCAGCCTGAATCTTTGACTGCATACGACTTCTACACTTGTGTGAATGTACCTGTACACTCAAGTGTAACGTCCTATTTCCTCATGTGTATTGGGAAGTAGTCAGGCCTCAAGACGGCTAGAAAAAAGTAGAAACAGACGCAAATTTGGAGAAAAATCCTATCTATAATATTCGGGGGGATAATTTTATAACTATCTAAAAACACTCAAATGCATAGGGAAGCATTCACTTGTAGACACAGGACATATTCACACAAATATACAGGTCCTCTACAGACGTATGCACTCCCTGTTCACTCGTGGGCAAAGACTTATTCAGTTGTGTGTATATCCTCTTCGTATGGACCGTGAACGAGATCAAAGGGGACAATATTCTGATAAGATTTCGCCTGAAGCGGCTATCTCTGTCTTCGACGCACGTAGTGACCCAGCAAAACCACTCACTGCAAACGATATCACCGAGGAGCTTGGCTGGTCCAGGCGGACAGTACACAACAAGTTGAACGAATTAGTGGCGGACGATATTCTTGAAACCCGAAAAGTTGGGTCAAGGGGAAGGGTTTGGTGGGTTCCTCTGAGTGATGCATCTCTCTCTGAGGCTGGGAACAAAACCACGCGATCTCCACAGATTTCATCTCCTGATGATGTGCTTGAGATTGTAGGTACTGCAATACCTGGACGCTCGAAAACCGACCGACTAGAGCGTGCAAACGTGGTTCTAGAATCGTATCGCTTGTTACAAGACCGGGGTAAGCTAACCACTTCCGAACTCCAAGAATACGCTCAAGATATACACCATGTAGATGACACCAAAAGCATGACTGGCGGAGAGCGCCAGTGGGTTAATTTCCTACGAGAGTCTCTATCTGAACTACCTGATGTCGAAAAGCCTCCACGGGGTGGGACTGGATTCTGGCAATATTTCCCCGATGATAGCGACATTGTACGCCAACTACAGCTAGACGATATTGACGACTGGATACAAGACGTTCACCCAACTGGAGAAGGCGATTCCGTCGAAAGGCAGCGTGCTATGATACAGTTGGCTTATAACTATCTTCAAGAAAATGGAAGTGCCACCAAAAACGACTTTGAGGAGTATCTTCCAAATTACTCGGCTCACTATTCCGATTTCGGCGGGCTCTGGACGTACTGTATCAGGAGTGCACTGAAAGACGCCCCGAACGTCATCTCACCCGATAAAGGAAACACATGGTACTTTGACGAAAATGAGGATCTTCCTGAAGAACTGGACATCGAGATTGATGACTGGGTACATGAGCTAGATACGTTCAGTGGCGAGGGCAGAGCTCTCAGAGAACGGAAAGCATTGGTGCAATTATCCTACAATATTCTAAAGCAAGAGGGGACTGCAATGAAGCGGGACTTTGAATCTAGCTTACCAGACAACACTGGTCAGTATATCAAGTTCGACAGCTTATGGACATATTGTATTAGTCCTTCTCTGAGAAAAGCACCTGGCGTTGATATCTCTGACTCGGATGGTCCTATAACCTACAAATATCTCGGAGACGACTAGTCTTTTTGCCATGTCTAATAGAGGTGCTATGATTGGGTTGACCTTAGAGACACGTCCTGAGCCGATTTTGGCAGTCGGTGTCGCTCGGCCCAGCAAAACCGACTTATGGTCGGCGGGCAAATAACCAACCAGTTCCAGATCAACCTACCGAGGTTTTGCAATTGGTGTTGCCGTTGAAATGAGGGCGCTGTTTCCAGATCAACCCACGAGGTCTTGCAATACGATAATCGCGCTCGGCACGCGCGACTATTCTTTTCAGAGCAATCCCTAGGGTCAGCCACAACTCAGCGCGCACGTTTCTCGCGCGCGATTTTTGAGCAATAACCGCAACCGCCGGGGAGTCCCGCCCCATCCGGGGCGGCCATAGCCCGACCGCGTACCCACCTCCACGGTCCTACTCGCTCCGCTCGCGGGATTTCGCGCCGATTAGTCGCGTCCCATGATGAGCCACTTGATGCGCCGCCAGATGGGTGCATTGCGGCGCTCTCGTTCCATCTCTTGGAGATCGCGTTCGCCCTCGACGTAGGCGACGAGCTCGCTGTGCTCGTCGCGCTGCTCAATGATTGCTCGCTTCTCGTTCCGTAGCCGCTCGTTCTCTCGCTCTAGTTCCTCGATTCGTTCATACTGTTGTATGCAGGCGCGCATCGCTTCTGACTTAGATTCATACGGGCCACCGTCACTCGATAATTCTTCAATAATTGCGGCGTCGTCATCATCGACGCTGACCGTGAGGCGGGGCATTATGAGAAATTGCTTAAAAGGCTGTGCCATTGAACCCTCCGGTACGGTAGTCGATCACTTAAGCCTTCACTACTAATTCCGATTTTTAACGCTCTAAACGACGAAATTGCAAAAACAGGCTCTTTTCTGCAAAAGTGTTATTACTGACGCCAAAATAACTCGAAAAGATGCCATGCAACGGATCTATGTCCCCCGATAATCGCCCCCCAAAGGGCCACCGGCGGCGCTCACGCCACATAAACCTCATACTGAAGCCTGATATACCATACTCGGAATCCCCTGACGGCGGTCATCTAGACCGCAAAATACCACACCGCCCTTTCGTTGAGAAAGATGGGGGTGTGAACTACCACAGACTGACACCCGGCTGGATTCCCCACCGCGTGGGTACTGGCCGCGGGGGTACTCGACGTGACCGATAAGAAACAGATTGCTGGCTACGTCTCGCGAGCCGAGTACCGAACTATCTCTGCGAAGGCAGAGAGCGAGGATCGATCGATCTCCTCGTGGGTCGCGGAAGCAGCATCAGAGAAGATCGAGCGAGAAGGGCTAGAGTCCGCCGGTGCTCAATATCAGATCGAGCGGCGGCTCATGAGCATGGTAGATCAGGCTGCCGACCGGGCGGCCGATCGCATCGTCGAGGAACTCTCTGCTCCCAGCGATGGCGACCCCGGTGATGATTACTATGACTGGGGTGATGAATCGTGAACTATGACATTAACAACGAGTCCCATCCCACCCGAGAGATGGCGAATGATTTGGTTGAATATCTATCCAAAGATGGGATGGTGATGACCTCGGATGGGTTTCTCGCCTCGGACAGCGAACGGTGGGCGTTCGCGGAATACATCTCTGGTCAAGAGCGGTCCACGATGCACTCCTTTGGGTTTGCTCATCCACACGAGCGAGCGGATCTAGCTGAGGCGGCCCGATCCGCTGCACAGGATCATCTCGACGGGGAGTTTCTGGTCGCGGTTCACTCATCGAACCCAGGCAACTCACACATCCATATTGGAGAGGCGGGGAACGCCGATATTGCGATTGGCCCTGACGAGATACGCGAATTTCGCGGTGCAGTATGCGACCAGATCGAGGGCGAGACCATCGAGGACAAACCATGATTCGGCGTGTGATCCGTCGCCCGGTCGTGTCGATTGTCGGGGCGATGGTCGTGGTCGTCGCTGCGTTCGGTATCGTCCAGCTGGCGCTGGCGTGGTGGATGGGGCTGCCTCCACTGCTGCATGATGGGATCGGTGTTGTCGGTGTTGTCCTAGTGGTTGCGGTGGTGGATCGTCTCGTCCATCGGTTGCTGCGCATCTCACCGATCGGGGTGTTGCTCGGTATCGTTGCGTTCATGGCCGGAATCGATAGGACCTCTGAGGAGGACGACGGACGACGGAGGTTCGAGAGTGGGGTGATCGACAGGCTCGTGCGTGTTCTGGGACGATCCGACGATAGCAAGGTGCCGGTTGACAAGGTCATGAAACGCGACCCGGAAGGACCGGCGCACCCTGTGCTCGATCTAGCTACCCATATCTCGATCTATGGTCAGACGGGCGTAGGAAAGTCAACATTTATCATGGCGATGCTCGCTCTATGGGGACTCGGTGAGCCGATCATCGCCCATGCCATCTCGCAACCTGACGGAACCAATGAGTTTACAGAGTTCTTTCGGAGCAAGGATGCTGAGGTCATCACAATCTCGTCTCGAGACTCTGATGCTCGGTGGGACCCCTTTCTCGACGCCGGCGAGAACGTCCGAGACATGGAGAACATTGCGGGACGGATATTTTCTAGCCGCGAAATCAAGGTGACTGGATGGAGCGAGTCGGTCCGATCGATGCTGGTTGCAGCGGTCATCGTTACAAACGCCGAGTACGGTGATTTTGCTCGTCTGCCTGATGTGCTGGAGGAGGGTCCCCACGCCATTATCGAGAAAATCGACCGGGTGGAATCTGCCGAGTTGGTCGCGGCTCCGTTGGAGGGACTTGACGACAGCGAGAGGAATACCGTCTATACAAACCTCCTAAATCGCATTCGCCCGCTGTTAATGTCTGAAATATTTGATGACGATTTGCCAAGAATATCGCTAACTGAGTATTTCCAAGACTGTGGCGATCGGGTGATCGTTCTCGATAACCTCTCTGGAGACGATTTCGCTGCCGGATTTTGGCGGTTCTTTCTGGAGCGGTCATTTGAGATTGCGCGTGACGCTGAGGGCCGTCAACAGTTCGTCCTCGATGAGGTTCCCACTCTCCCGAAGATTCGGAATCTGAAGAATATGGTCTCTGAAGCACGGTCAGAAGGAGTTAGAGCAATGATCGTAGCACAAGACGCGCATCAGATGCAGGACACGTATGGTGACATGAAAAACTCGATTTGGGCAAACTCGCCAAACAGCGTGATGTTCCGTGCTGGGGATGCCGAGACGGCGAATTTGGCCATAGAGACGCTCGGAGAGGTTGAATTACTGAAAAAGACTGTCAGTACCAACAGCGAGAACGAGACGACAACCACAACCTCGAAAGTACCGGGAGCGCCGTTGCTCTCGGGCGAACTAACGAATATGGGAGTCGGTGAGGCGCTGATCGATACCAAAGATGGATGGTGGCTCTGCAAAATCGAGGAGCAAGACCCATGAAACGGGTGTCTGTTGTCGGTGCGTCGGTCACGCTCGTCATGGTCGGCGTGCTGCTCGGCCTCTCGGTCCCGTCGATCCCGGCGGTGCTCGGGTCGTCGAGTTCGAACTCCTCGGATGTACCACCGATGGTCGCCTCGGTGGATGGAGACTATATCGCCGTCGAGTTCCGGCCCGATGTAGAGCCTGATTTCGTCGCGGTGCAATACGGCACTGAGACGGTCCATGCTGCGTGGGTCCACCGAGGGCAGGACACAATCGTGATCCCCGCCACCCGGCAGCGTTCCGTCGAATTACCGAGCGGCCACACCATGGACGAGGCATTTTTCGTGGGCGATACGAACGGTGACGATCCCCTACTCGCGAACGGGGATTACATCGTCGAGGCGTACCGCGATGGCGAGGAGATCGCGATGACCCCGATCCGCGTCGATCGTCCCGGGGGCGAGAGTTGAGCATGACCCCGAATTATATATGGTATCGAACGGAAGACGAAAATAGACCCGCAGCTACCCGACGGGGACGAACCGAGAACGGTTCCCCCCGAGGTGCTGGATACACCTTCGAGGGATTGCACGCGGGCCTGTCTGCCCATGTCAGCAAAGCCAGCCCTGCATCTTGAGTCCGTCGATGGTATCGGTCGATCGCACAGCCACCGCCACAACCGCCAACAGGCGGTCAGGGCGGAAGCAGACCCCCTCACACGGGGGTCTGACCCGACCGCGAGCGGAGCGAGCGCATCCGGTGGTGCGTTGGGGCGGACCCCACCGGACCTCTCTCGTGTCGCTGACGCTGTTGCTGTGGTGACGGCTTGGAGGGTCGGAAATCGTGGGAGAAAGCCATGTGGCGCGAGTACGCGCGGAATCAACACGCCTGCACAGCCGGGTGACCACCGAGAGAGCGAGCGAAGCAAGCGGCCCGGTAAGCAGGACTGTCGAACTTGCGCGACAGCACAGCGAACCCGGCTGGCACGGTTGCGGAGGTGGTCATCGTGAGTGGACCTGGATTCAACGATCGCGATGGCTCCTCGACCCGGCAGCGGTCGTCATCTGCCTCGGCAATGTTGTTCGAAGTGACCGATGACGATGGAACGCATCGAGTGCGTGTCGACCCGTCGCGCGATCCATCCGATCCGTCTTGGGTCTCTGAGACTGATCGTGATGCTCGCTCCTTCGACGCGGCGCTCCCCGAGCTGCGCCTGCCCGGCACTGGTAAGGAGTATGATGACTGCGGCGACGATATGCCGGTGTGCTTCTGCGAGAATTGTTTAGAACGGACGTGGGCCGGTCGGTCGTGCCGCCGATCGGCATGCCCCCGGTGTAACGAGTCCTGGGCGTTCCACTCCGCGAAGACCGATGCCAGCAAATCAGACGCCCTCCGGCGGAAATTGAACGTCGCACAGAACACGAATAAGAATAAACAGCATCATGTCGTTGTCTCGCTCCCTCACTCCCTTCGGTTCGATTCCGACCAGCCGCTAAAACGGGCTAAAGAGCTTGCTAAGAACCTCCTGGCCGGGGTTGACCTTGACGCCGGGACTCTCTATTATCACCCGTGGCGGATCGCCAAAGCCTACCGTGGCGACGTCGCCGGCCACTCCTCCGGCGACGGTGATCTGACGTGGGCCGATATCCTCCGTAGACTCGACAGTGATTCGTGGTCGTGGGATGCGGTGCGCGACGAGTTCCTGGTCTTCGCTCCGCACTTCCATGCAATCGGCAACTCTCGATTCGTGCAAGGTGGCGCTGTCACGGATGCGATCTCCGAGCAGACCGGGATCGTGATTCATCGGATTACTAAGAAGGAATCGAGCGTCTCGATCTACGACAAAGAGGACCTGTGCCGGGCAACCGCCTACTGCCGAACTCACACTGGACTCCGATGGGATGACGATAACGAGCAATTCCGAGCCGCTACGTGGCGGTTCGGGGAGACTGCGAACCTCGTCCCGAGCAAAGGGGTCCGCGAAGAAATAGATCAGGTTGCTCGTGATGTTTCCCACGACGTCCTCGGCGTTGATTTCCGCCGCTCGTCGTGTTCGGCACATGTGCATCCCGACGGAGAGCCGCAAGACAGCCCCAGCGAGCAGGAAGAACCGGTGTGGTCACCGGAACCGGTGTCGCTCTTTGCCGGGCCGACTGATGATCGCTCTCTCGGTCCGTCACAGACCGACTTCGAACCCTCGTCAGCAGATCGCCTCCTCCCCGACGGTGGATCGACGTGGGACGAGACAGCCGGTGTCTCTCCGTCGTTCCTCGACGACCCCACCGAAGCCGAGGGGGTCCCTGATGACCCAAAGCAAGAGACGGAACGCTGTGGCGGTGAGATGATCCCGATGATGTACGCACCACAGTATCTCGACGACGACGATCTCCGCGACGAGATGCCGGGTCGCGTCGAGGCACTGGAGCGTGATTATCAGCTGTGGCAAGACTCAGGGAACCCACCGCCTGACTGACGCCGATTCGCGTTCGTGTTCGCGGCCTCGGTGAGCAACAGCTACCTTCTTCGCCCCGGTTTCGGCGGCTTGATCTCGGTGATGAGTAACATTTCGGCGTGGGATCTAGCGATGGTGTCGTCTGACTCCCTGATCTCACTCTCTCGACCGCACGACTATCCATGTGAATGAGGGGTTCGTCGCATTACCGCTGTTCTCTCCCGCCCGCCCTCCTCCGTCGTGCCGCTCTCGCCTCCGCTCTCGTCCTCGTTCTAAATCCGGCGTGATGAGGCTCCTCTCGCTCGGTATTGCGCCTTTCCAAAATTTTTCGCGCTAGCCAGCAACGGGGTCTTCGCATTACGGTGCGGACTATACTTATCCTGCCAGTCCGCTTTGGCCCCCCACCGGGGGCCGTGAGGGTGAGGAATGAGAAGGTCAGTCGATTTCGAGGCCAGTGACGGTTCGGTGTTCGAGGGTGACGTTCGAGGTCGAGAGAAGCTCGGCGAGATCCTCGGTCATGTCAGGATGCTCAGCGGCGCGCTCAAGATTTCGTAGCATCTGGGTGGAGAACTCACAAGCAGCGTCGATACCGCCGCTTTTGGTGCCGACACCGAAGCGTTCGGCAGTCTCGTCGTAGAGGTCGGTGCGCCAGTCATACTCGCCGTCGGTGCGAATCCGCATATCTCATTTTGCACACGGGGGGCCGAAAAGCGTCTCTGAGTAGGTGACTCGCTGGAAACAACATATAAAGAACGTCGGTGCCGGGTCGTTCGTGGCCCGATTCAGTGTGAGCTACTGGATTCGTGCGAG
>NZ_QZWE01000053.1:0-9679 GCF_003602035.1 Halococcus sp. IIIV-5B
GGGCTGTATCGTCGCGCTCGACGAGACCGAGGACACCCCGACGGCGCTTGGGTACACCCCCGAGTGCGAACGGGCGTTCCGCGCGGAGCTCGACACCGAGGGTGTCCGGCAGGAGGACGGATGACCGGCGAGTCGAACACGGAAAGTCGAGCCGCGACGGGAACGACAGTGCTCAAGCTCGGCGGGAGCGTCATCACGGACAAGTCCAGCCCCGAAACCCTCGATACGGAGACACTCGACCGCGCCGCGAACGCGGTGGCGGCGTTCGAGGGGGGGCTCGTCGTGGTCCACGGCGGCGGGAGTTTCGGTCATTACCACGCCAGCGAGCACGGGGTCACGACGACGGCCGGGAGTCACGATGTGACGGGCGCACGCGCCGTCCACGACGCGATGCGACGGCTCAACGACGCGGTGCTCGACGCGCTCCGCGAACGCGGCGTCCCGGCCCTGCCGATCCATCCCCTCTCGGCGGCGACACGCGACGATTTCGGGGAACTCTCGCTGGCGACCGACGTCGTCGCAAGGATGCTCGGCGAGGGGTTCGTCCCCGTGGTCCAGGCCGACGTGGTCACTCATGTGGGTCGAGGTGTAACGATACTGAGCGGCGACGAGCTGGTGGTCGTGCTCGCGACGGCGCTCGATGCCGACCGAGTGGGCGTCTGTTCCGGCGTGCCGGGCGTGTTCGACGCCGGCGGTGCCGTCATCGACCGCATCGACTCCTTCGAGGACGTGCGGGCGGCGCTCGGTGGGAGCGACGCGACCGACGTCACCGGGGGAATGAGCGCGAAGGTCGAGGCGTTGCTCGGGCTCGACGCGCCGGCCTGGGTGTTCGGTCTCGACGACCTCCCCCGATTCCTCGACGGCGAGTCCGCAGGGACGCAAATCGGGTAGTCGAGCCGACCGGAGAGCGACCACGGGACCCGGATCGGGCAGGAAGAGCTATGCCGTCACTCGGCGTTTCGTTCGGTGTATGTCAAATGCCAACATTACTACCGCCATCAAGTACGGTTTCGTCGTGGTCGCGTACTTCGTCGGAATCCTGATCCTCGGGGGGATCGTCGCCGCGATCGGGTTCGCGCTCGTCGGTGTCGGCGGGAGCGGGTTCGGGGATGCCAGCGGGGGAATCGGCGCGGCTGGCGGCGTCCTCGCGCTGGTCGGCATCGTCGTCGGCATCCTCGGCTACGTGATCATCATCGGGGCGGCGTTCGGCATCCAGTACAAGATCATCTCCGACGGGGTGGCGCGTGGCATCGAAACCGCCGGCGGGCTGACGGGTGGACGCGCGACCGACGCCGACGAACGGACGTAGCCGGGCGTATCGTTCCGGGAGCGAGCCACGGAGTTTATACCATTCCCGGCACGTAGCCACGCACATCCGAGAGACCGCCCCGGGCATCGGGGCGGCCGGGCGGGTCGCGTGACCTCGCCAGCCGGCGGACGAATCCCTGCTCGCGGGCGGCTCTGGAGTACTAACCATGGAAATCGATATCGCAACCATCGGCGGCTACGAAGAGGTCGGCCGACAGATGACCGCCGTCCGGGCGGGCGACGACATCGTTGTCTTCGACATGGGCCTCAACCTCTCGAAGGTCCTGATCCACGACAACGTCGAAACCGAACGAATGCACAGTCTCGACCTGATCGACATGGGCGCGATCCCCGACGACCGGGTCATGTCCGACCTCGACGGCGAGGTCCAGGCCATCGTCCCGACACACGGCCACCTCGACCACATCGGGGCCATCTCGAAGCTCGCTCACCGCTACGACGCACCCGTGGTGGCGACGCCGTTCACGATCGAACTCGTCAAACAGCAGATCGAGAGCGAGGAGAAGTTCGGGGTCGGCAACGACCTCGTCAAGATGGACCCGGGCGAGTCGATGGAGATCGGCAACGGGCTCGATCTCGAGTTCGTCAACGTCACCCACTCGATCATCGACGCGATCAACCCCGTACTTCACACCCCCGAGGGATCGATCATCTACGGGCTCGACAAGCGCCTCGACCACACCCCCGTGATCGGCGACCCAATCGACATGGACCGCTTCCGCGAGATCGGTCGCGAGGGCGAGGGCGTGCTCTGCTACATCGAGGACTGCACCAACGCCGGCCGCAAGGGCCGAACCCCGAGCGAGCAGCTCGCTCGTGAGGAGGTCCGTGACGTGCTCTACAGCATGGAGGACTACAAGGGCGGCATCGTCGCCACCACCTTCTCCAGTCAGATCGCACGGGTCAAGTCCATCGTGGAGTTCGCGAAGGAGATCGGCCGTCAGCCCGTGCTCCTCGGTCGCTCGATGGAGAAATATTCGGGGACTGCCGAGCGCCTCGACTTCGTCGACTTCCCCGACGACCTCGGGATGTTCGGCCACCGGCAGTCGGTCGACCGGACCTTCAAACGGATCATGAACGAGGGCAAGGAGAACTTCCTGCCGATCGTCACGGGCCACCAGGGCGAGCCGCGCGCGATGCTCACCCGGATGGGTCGGGGCGAGACGCCCTACCAGCTCGACGAGGGTGACAAAGTGGTCTTCTCGGCACGGGTCATCCCCGAGCCGACGAACGAGGGCCAGCGCTACCAATCCGAGCAGTTGCTCCGAATGCAGGGCGCACGCATCTTCGACGACGTCCACGTTTCGGGCCACATGTCCCAGGAGGGCCACTACACGATGCTCGACGCCATCCAACCCCAGCACGTGATCCCGGCCCACAACGACCTCGAACACCTCGCGCGCTACATCGACCTCGCCGAGGGCCAGGGCTACCGGATGGGTCGGGACCTCCACGCGACGCGCAACGGCAACGTCATCTCGCTGGTCGAATGAGCGCTTCGGGGGCGGCGGTCGTCGAGGCAGTCGCGGCACGACGGGAGCGCGTCAACGCGTCGCTCTCGGAGTACCTCCCGATAGGCGAGCCCGAGCGCCTCTACCGCGCCTCGCGCCACCTGCTCGACGCCGGCGGCAAGCGCCTCCGGCCCGCGGTCACGCTGCTCGTGGCCGAGGCGCTCACCGACACCGAACCGCTCGGTGCGGACTACCAGTCGTTCCCGACGCTCGGCGGGTCGGGACCCGACGAGATAGACCTCATGGCGGCCGCGGTGAGCATCGAGACGATCCAGTCCTTCACCCTGATCCACGACGACATCATGGACGAGGACGACCTCCGGCGCGGGGTGCCCTCCGTCCACAGCGCGTTCGACACCGAGACCGCGATCCTCGCTGGCGACACGCTCTACGCGAAGGCCTTCGAGTTCATGCTCGCCACCGGCGCGCCGCCCGAGCGCACCGTCCGTGCGCTCTCGGAACTCGCCAGGACCTGTACCCGGATCTGTGAGGGGCAGTCGCTCGACGTCGCCTTCGAGCACCGCGACGACGTCACGACCGACGAGTACATCACGATGGTCGAGCAGAAGACGGCCGTTCTCTACGCCGCCGCGGCCCGCATCCCGGCGATCCTGCTCGGCGCGGACGACGAGACGACCGAGGCGCTCCGCCAGTACGGGCTCGACATCGGCCGGGCGTTCCAGATCCGCGACGACGTGCTCGATCTCACCGTTCCGAGCGAGCAGCTCGGCAAACAGCGCGGCAGCGACCTCGTCGAGGGCAAGCGCACCGCCGTCACGCTCCACGCCGCCGAGCACGGGGTCGACCTCGACGACCTCGTGGTGGCCGAGACGCCCGCGGCGGTCACCGAGGAGGAGGTCGACGCCGCGGTCGCCGAACTCGACGCCGCGGGCAGCATCGAGTACGCCCGCACCCTCAGCCGCGACCTCGTCGACCGCGGGAAGTCCCACCTCGAAGTCCTCCCCGACAACGAGGCCCGCCGCCTGCTCGCGGGCGTCGCGGAGTACCTGATCGAGCGCGGGTACTAGTCCCCACCTTTTGCTGCGGTCGCTCACTCCGTTCGCTCCCTGGCAAAATGTGGATCAAAAGCGCGTCGGGTTCCTTGCAGTCACCCTCGCGCCCGCTCGTTCGCCGTCGGCTCACTCGCGGTGGGATCACTAACCGCTCCGCTTCCGCAACCGCACAGCGCCGCCTCCGCCGAAGCCCTCGGGCCTCACTCCGTTCGACCCTCGCCCTTCATCCACCAGGCCAGCAACCGCAACCGCACCGTGACAGCGACCACATCGCGGCCGCACCGCCGGCCGCCCCCGCAAACGCACCGCGACCGACGGCCGCAAACGCACCGCGACCACCGGCCGCACGACGACCCCTTGGAGACCCAGGTGTGACCGTTGTGTACCGATCGCATACCGTCGGTTTTCGGGTGATTCGGACCGGGAATGAAAAGGAACTTACCCGACGGCCGAGACGGAGTTCGCATGAAGGCTATCGTGCTCGCCGGCGGGTATGCGACCCGACTCTGGCCGATCACCAAACACCGGCCCAAGATGTTCCTCCCCGTCGGTGACACCGTCGTCATCGACCGGATCTTCGAGGAGCTCGAAGCCGACGAGCGGATCGAGGAGGTCTACATCTCGACCAACGAGCGCTTCGCCGAGGAGTTCGAGGCCCACGTCGAGGAACGGGGCTTCGAGAAACCCACGCTCTCGATCGAGGACACCACGGGCGAGGACGAGAAGTTCGGGGCGGTCGGCGCGCTCGCCCAGCTCATCGACCGCGAGAACGTCGACGACGACCTCCTCGTGGTCGCGGGCGACAACCTCCTCAGCTTCTCGCTCGGCGACTTCATCGACGACTTCGAGGAGCGCACCGAGCCCACGATCGCGGCCTACGACGTCGGCTCGCGCGAACGCGCCAAATCCTACGGCCTCGTCGAACTCGAGGGCGATCGGGTCGTGGACTTCCAGGAGAAACCCGAGGACCCCAACTCCACGCTGGTCTCGATCGCGTGCTACGCCTTCCCCGCCGACGCGCTCGTGCTCGATGAGTACCTCGCGGACGACAACAACCCCGACGAACCCGGCCGGTTCGTCCAGTGGCTCCGGGGCCAGCGCGACGTCTACGCCTACACCTTCGACGGCGCGTGGTTCGACATCGGCACGCCCGAGAGCTACCTCGACACCGTCGCGTGGGCGATCGACGGCGACGCCTCGGTCGCGTCCGACGCCACCGTCGAGAACAGCGAGATCGGGTCGGGCGTCCACGTGATGCCGGGTGCCACCGTGAAGAACTCGACCCTCGAACACTCGGTGGTCTTCCCCGAGGCCACGATCGAGGACTGTACGGTTCGCGATTCGATCCTCGACGAACACGTCGACGTCGCCGGGGTCGACCTCACCGGCGCGCTCGTCGGCGAGCACACCGTGATCCCGAACGACGAGTAACGGGATCCGGTGGATTCTTTTCCCGACGGGCCGTTCTCGCGATATGGCATCACGCAAAACGAAGGTCGCATTCGGCCTCGGTGTCCTGCTCGCCGCCTCGTTCGCGATCCACTACGCCCTGTTCGGCGCGCTGCCGCTCGGCAAGCCGACGATGCTCGACGACGAGTAAACTATCCGAACGGCTATCCGAGCCACGCGTCGGTGACCCGGAGCCGACCGCGCGTCCCGTCCCACTCGGTCTCGTAGTCGATCTCGATCGGGCGCGCCATGTGCGGGCCATCGGTCACCAACGTCTCGAACTCCCCGCCCTCGCCGAGCACGTGGACCCCGTACTCCTCGTGGAGGGTCTGGAGCTCGTCGAACGCGTCTTCGTCCAGCACGCGCCCGAGCCACGACTCGTCGAGGCCACGGGCCGCGACCTGTACCACTCGGATCTCGAAGCCCGCATCGAGCATCGCGTCGGCGAGCTCGCGCGGGTCGCGCCCCCAGAGCGGGGCGAACAACTCGATGCCGAGCCGGTCGCACATCCCCTGGATCCGGCTCGTCTGGAACTCGCTCTCGACCGCCCCCGCGGTGACCCCCGCGAGGTCCCCGTCCATGGTGAGGTCGCGGAGGGCGCGTTCGAGGGGTTCGAGTTCGGCGTCGCCGCGCGCGCCCGACTCCTCGATACCCCGCCCCGCCTCGTCCGGGTCGACCTCGACGAGTTCTATCCCGATACTCTCGGCCGCGAGCCGCGCGAGCCGCGTCTCTGGTACGTGATACATGTACGAGCCGTCGTCGGGGTGGACCGTCAGGAGCCGCTCGACCGGCAGGTCGGTTTCGAGCGCGCGGTAGAGCGCCCACGAGGAGTCCTTGCCGCCGGAGAACAGGCTCACCCACGCCTCCGTCATGGACCCCGTACCGCGGCGAGGGCTAAACCCACATCGGTCGTCTAGCGTCGGGGGCGACATCGGTCGCCAACCCGGAAGATTAAGACCGTCGGGCCGAGTATTGGGGGAAATGAGCCGTCATCGCGCCGGCAAGCGCCCGTGGCTCGCCGCGGTGCTCGCGGTCATCTACCCGGGGCTGGGCCACCTCTATCTCCGGCGGTGGTTCCGGGCGCTCGCGTGGTTCCTCCTGGTGTTTCTCACGGTCCAGATCACGCTTCCCCCGTCGGCGCTCCCCGAGTCGGGGGAGTTCAGCATCGAGGCGGTGCTGGCGGCGAGCCAGGCGCTCCCGATCGAGGCCACGTTCGCGCTCCTCGTGCTCACGATCCTCAACATCGCCGACGCCTACTACCTCGCCCGCCAGCGGAGCACGGAGGCCACGGGGCGAAGCGAACCGATGGAGACGATCCAGGGTGCCGTGGGCGACGATTCGACGGGCGACGAGTCCCCGGACCACTGTCCCCACTGCGGCCGCACGACCGACACCGACCTCGATTTCTGCCAGTGGTGCGGCGAACCGCTCGACACCGACCCCGCGTGAGCCGCGGGCGTGGAGTAGAAGTTCGCCGAGGTCTTCAACGACCTATGGGCTACGCCTGTCCGGTCTGTGAGACGCCCCAGGCCGACGCGCACCACCTCGCCAACCACCTCGCGTTCACCGCGTTGCTCGGCGACGACGACCACGAAGCCTGGCTCGACGAGCACACGCCCGGCTGGGACGAGGCGGGCGAGGACGAACTCGCCGAACGGGTGCTCGCGGAGGCCAAGGAGGTCGAGTTCCCGCAGGTCTTCGAGGACACCACCGATGACCACGACCACGACCATCACGACCACGACGAGCCTCGACCCGGCGAGCTCTTCGACGACGAGCCACCGATGGCGGGCGGTCGCGGACCCGACGGGGGTCGTGGCCCCGGTGGAGAGGTCGATGCCGAGACGGCCGAGGCGCTCCGGAAGGCTCGGGAACTGACCCGCGACGACGACGAAAGCGAGTAGTTCCCTCGGGGTTCAGTCCCGCCATGCACACCCAGGGACGGTTCTCGCCGGCGACCGCCGAGCAGGCGCACGAACGCTACGACGACCTCGGACCGACCGCCCAGACCGCCGTCCGGGAGGCCGCGACCGCGATGGAGTTCGAGAAAGACGAGTACGACGAGCGCGTGACGAGCGAGGTGGTCGAACGGGTCCGGAACGCGCTGTTCGCGAGCGAGCTCGAAGTCAGGGTCGGGGACCGCGAGGAGTTCGACGACTGGCTGGCGGACCACCCCGACTACGAGTCCCACGTCATCGGGAACGAGAACGTCGACCGGGTGGCCTGGCACGCCGCGCCGTTCGCCGACACCGTCGCGGCGGCGACGTTCGCCAACCGAGAGCGCGCTGCGGTCGAGACCCTCCGCCGCCAAGCCTTCGGCCGCATCTACCGCGACCTCTTCTAAACTTCCTCTCTGTAACCCGAATCCCGTCTTCTCTGTGAGCAGTCTAAGGTGTGGTCTTGACAGGGGTTCGTAGCCTCGATTACGAGTCCCGATGCAAACGAGAGACCGCCCCCGCAACCGCCCCGCGACAGCCACATACCTCCCCAGCCGACTGCGCTCCTCGCTCGCTCGGCTCACGGCTCACTTCGTTCGCCGTTCGCGCGTTCGGTGGTGTTCACTTCGTTCACACCACCCATCGCTCCCTGCGGTGCTCATCCACCGTCAGAGCTCTGCTCTGACGAGCTTGCGCTCGCGTCACTCGCGCAAACCTCGCACAACGTCCGCGGTCGGTGCTCACTGTCGTTCGCACACGACCGCGAGCGCGCGCCAACCGCAATACCGCAGACCACCACCGTCCACCACCGACTTCGAAATTCCTACACGTCACCTCCTACCATGCTATCGAATTGCGCCCACAGCAACATCTGTCACAACACGCCGGTTTAAGTCGGTGCCGTGCGGCGGTGTGAATGGCTATCATGACCGGTGAACGTTTTATTCGGGGGCTCCCCCGAAACTACTCCGCTGTCCGATACTGACGCACAGTTTCTCGATACGACGCTTCGCGACGGGGAACAAGCCCCGGGCGTGTCGCTCTCACCAGACCAGAAGGTCGAGATCGCACGCAAGCTCGATGCCACCGGGGTCTCGGTGATCGAAGCCGGGAGCGCCTGCACCGGCGCGGGCGAGCGCGAGACCATCTCGCGGGTCGCCCAGTCGAACCCCGACGCCCGGGTCACGAGCTTCTGCCGCGGCATCCGCTCCGACATCGACCTCGCGCTCGACTGCGGCGTCGACGGGGTCAACCTCGTGGTGCCCGCGAGCGAGCGCCACATCGAGCGAAAAGTCGGCACGACCCGTGGCGGTGTCGTCGAGACCACCGTCGAACTCACCGAGTACGCCCGCGACCACGGCCTCTGGGTCGAGGTGCTCGGCGAGGACGGGTCGCGCGCCGACACCGAGTTCCTCACCGAACTCATGGGTGAAGCCCTGAAAGCGGGCGCGGATAGGGTGTGCTACTGCGACACCGTTGGCTACGCGACCCCCGAGCGAACGATGGAGGCCGTCTCGGCGCTCGCCGAACTCGGGCCGACGAGCACCCACACCCACGACGACCTCGGGCTGGCGGTGACGAACGCGCTGGCCTCGCTCGCGGCGGGGGCCGACCTCGTCCACACGACGGTAAACGGCATCGGCGAACGTGCGGGCAACGTCGCGCTCGAAGAGGTCGCCATCGCGCTCGCGGAGGGCTACGACGTCGAGACGGTCGACACAACAGGGTTGTACGACCTCGCGCGAACCGTCGCGGACTTCACGGGGATCCCGCTCGCACCCAACAAGGCCGTCGTCGGCGAGAACGCCTTCACCCACGAGTCGGGCATCCACACCGACGGCCAACTCAAGGACGACGCGATGTACGAACCCTATCCGCCGGAGACCGTCGGTCGGGAACGACGGCTCGCGCTCGGCAAACACGCGGGTCGGGCGGGCGTCGAGGCCGCGCTCGCCGAACACCAGGTCGCGGTGAGCCCCGACGAACTCGCGGAGGTCACGGACCGAGTAACGGATCTCGGCGACACGGGCAAGCGCGTCACCGACGCCGACGTGCTCGCGCTCGCCGAAACCGTACAGGGTCGCGAGCGCGAGCGCCGGGTCGAACTCGAAGACCTCACGGCCGCGAGCGGCAACGGCACCCCCGCGGCCAGCGTCAAACTGGTGGTGGATGGCGAGGAGCGCACCGCCAGCGGCACCGGGAGTGGCCCGGTCGACGCGGCGGTCAAGGCCGTTCGGAGCGCGCTCGGTCCACGGGGCGACGCGACCCTCGACTCCTACCACGTCGACGCGATCACGGGTGGGACCGACGCGGTCGTCACGGTCGAGATCGAGATGACGCGCGACGACCAGTCAGTGTCGGTGGCGGCCAGCGACACCGACATCACGCGCGCGAGCGTCGCGGCGATGGTGGAGGCGTTCGACCGCCTGCTCGCCTGATC
>NZ_QZWE01000054.1:0-8112 GCF_003602035.1 Halococcus sp. IIIV-5B
ACAAGCCTTTCGCAATTGTTCTTCTTTTCGACAATTCGCTTCCTTCTCATCTGAAAGGCTACGCCTTTCAGACGGGCCTCATTTACTTATAAAAGATATGCTGGAGAATCGTTTAGAAGACCTATGGCGGATTTTGCTTCTCTTTTCCATCACTGATTTGGTATGAAATGCCGTTAACGCACGATGTGGCTGTCTCGCGTACCCTCTTCAGCACAAAACCCCCACCTCTGCGCCCTTAGAATCGACTCGTTAACTCAATATCGCCGGACAGCATCGGCACGGCGAGCGAATTGCCCGTTGGCATCCCTCCATCGATGCCGATTATCAGACGTATGCTCCACGAGTTCGGGTTTGGGTTCGGCTCCATCGTTCGTCGCGAACGTGAATAGAGACGCCTGTTCAGTGGAGCGGGCGAAGTCGAATAGGCTGGTTTGGGCAACCGCCATAGTTAAAGAACCGTCACATATTGGTGCGCATAAAGCTCCGTGCGAGGAGACATCCAGTCCGCTTCTCAGCGCCCGAGGCCGTGAACACGATGGATGTGCCTTACTCCCGACTATCGACTCCGTAGCGTCCGCTCCGCGCGCTCTCACCGCCGAGAGTCACCCCTTCGTATCGCTTCGAAGACGTGGTATCCACACATCGAGCACGGTACCATTCCCAGATATCGAGGCTCCATCGAGTCCGACGAGACGAGTATATCGAAGTATTATCCGGGGAATAACCCCCTGTATTGGCGGCCAGGGTAGCTGGCCGACACCGGCGATTTCCTATCGCTTCGTATATAGAAAACGAGCGGCATGAAGACGTGCCAATCAATAACATAGATTACACTGAGGAATGATATCGAATCATCACGAAGGGAATCATCAGCTATCCAGCAATTTCTGCCACTTCGGAAGCTATCACTCGGTCTGAAAGTTCATTTAGGTAATGGTCCCTGAAGGTAGCGTAATCTTCCCACCCCCCTAACTCCATTATCACGAGAGGAGAGACATCGGAATCAACTAGTCTCCCCGCCCACGAACGTCGCAAATCGTGTGTACCAACGTGATGCCAGCCTTCATCATCGGTGGGACGGCTATCGGCGGCTTTCCGGACCCAGTTACGGAGCGTTCGCTTCGTCACGTCCACCAATGGAGCATCATCGTCCACGTCGTTCATATTGGCGAACATTACGATTTCATTCCGCAAATCGTTAGGAATCACTGTCTCACGGGGTTTATCACCTTTTCCGTGGGGGATACGAAGCTTATAGAGTACTTCATCGGCATCCATCTGCTGTATGTGACCAGGGGTAAAATCGAGGACTTCGTGGCTCCGAAGACCACACTCACCCATTAGCATCAATGCGAACCGCCGCCGGTAGTCACCCTCGTAATAGCCGTATAGAGCATCCATTTCGTCACCGCTCATCCACACTCTCATCTTCTCATCGTCCGGGTTCTCTTTCAGTCTCATACCTATTCCGAGTTTTGGAGAAACCGGAAGTTAAGTCTATCGACAGGGGTAGACCGTATCGTTACCCCTGCTAATCGGGTTTCTTGTTATATTAGGTGTGTGAAAATAAGGTCGATTCACTGGTCGTTTCCGGGTCTACTATGAGAGTACTAACGCACTGAAGGCCTCTCTCAGCGCCTCCGATTACACTGAAGACACTCGGGACGTTCCGGGGAGTGACCCGATAACGCTACACGCTAAAAGGTGCATTCAGTACTGGGCTCGCTCTCTTACTGATTACACTCCCCCGACGTCCACCCAATGAGCTTTGAAATATCGGGAGTAGCCGCCACTCCGGGAGTCAAATCGACGGATGTACGCACAAAGCGCTACCCTGCTGAGGAGCTTCGAAACGCCGTCGGTTCCCTCGAAGACGCACACGTCACCTTAGACGGAGACACGTCGGTACAGGGAGTCGCCGGTCGCGTCACCTCTGCCGAGTACGAAGACGATGCTCTCCGATTCACAGCTGAGGTTTCGGAGAAAGAGATAGCGAAGAAGGTAGCGAATGACCTTCTCGACGTCCGGGTCGTTGGACGTCACGCCCAGGACTTAGACCACGATGATGATGGGAATGCCGTGGTCTCGGATTTCCAAATCCGGAGCCTTACGCTCGTCCCCACGGGCAACGGAGCCGACGGGAATAGGGTGACCATCCCCACGGCCACAGACGAAAAGGAACCCCCAGCGGGTGAATCAGCGGCGGCACTATCGAGCGGCAAAATGCCGTTCGCTCTATCGGCAGATATTGATAATATGGAACGAATTGAATTGGCGGAAAGCACGGTTGCACAGCTTCGAGAGGTCCAGCATAGCGAGCGCGAATTTGATGAAACAGACTCTCTCGACGTCATCATCAGTACTCTCGCTTCCGAAGCCGGCGCACCATCCGACGAGGATATCGAGGCAGAGCAAGACCGCCTTCGTGCAATGCTTGGACGGCAGGGTGATGGTGGGGACTCCGCCGAGTTGGAAGACGAGAGTGAACTGAGCGAAGCCGAGAAGGAACAGCTACGGATTAAGCGGGAGGTGTTCGACCAATGAGTTCGAACCAGGGAGTCGAACGTCGAGTCCGCCGAAGTGCTCGCTATGGGGATAGCCCCGAACGGAGGGGACAGCCACATCGGTTCGACGACGCACACCTCCCGATTGAGGAGCGAGAAGTATGAGTGACGACGATTCAATCTGAGGCGTTATATCGGCGTATTTGGCGATTGTAACGAGGAGTGTCCTTACCCTCATATCATTGCGGGAGCGCACACGGGCTAATCTCGCGCCATATTATCCTTTCTGAGGTGACTCTATAACGCAGAGCTACCGCTATGGAAAAGTGAAGTGAACAGGGGAGGAAACGCAACCCCCTGCGTCACCGGAGTGAGTAACCTTTGGTTAGGGTCTCTATCGTATAAGACTTACGTACTACTATCACTAATATGATATGGTCCACCACCACCGTGACGACACCTTTATATCAATCAATATAGTAATAGAAAATAAGCACGCGTCACCGGAGTGAGTTCGGTGAAGGGGCTTCATCCGAAGTGGTGTCGTCTCTCCCCAATTTCTGACCGTCACCCACGAAAAAGGGTGTATGGCCCGTGAGTACCCAAACTTACGACGAAGACCACACACGGCCACAGTAACGGACTGTGGGGCCAGAGGAGTAACAGTCGAGACGACTGTGCCAGAGGGTTATAATCCCGAATGGACCGAGACGGAGCCTGGTAAAATTTCAGGGCTACGATGGTAACACATCGTGGTAATTGGGTGCTTTGTCACTCCCACAAATACGTGGGACGATTGCAATTTTAGTAAGACTTCGAAGAGTACCATCGGAGAGTAGCGGCACCATCACAGAGGTAGTAACTCCGTTGATGAACGCCGTACTTCGTCGATGTATCACTCCACAGAGCCAATGACGGAGCTATAATTCCGCTGTGCTTCTACTCCGTTGAGTGGCTGTCTCGACACCTAAAGGTGTCATCGACAGCCTACCCGCAACCGCGACCGCAGAGGGATGGCCACCCTTCCGGAGTCGCGAGCGACTTCCTCAGTCGTTCCGCATCAGCCCGCTCCGCATTATCAACGAAGGCAGTTCCTTCGAGGAGTACGCTTCGAGGACGCACTTCATTGCTGGCCATCCCTATTCCATTTACTTCTCGGGAGTGGTAACACACCACACGACTTCGCTTCGTCGAGTCGCCCAACATTGAGATACATTCGGGGGAGTGGCGGTGTGCGCAATTTTTCGCAATTCAGGTTTCGCTTTACAGCTGACGTTTTGAAAGTGCAATTGCCTTCGAGGACTATGCGTAGGCGGTTGCTGTCTCTCTCCTCGAAGCCAACCCCCACGTACCACCGGAGCGACGACGCACGGTGAGTGGCCGTTTACGGCCACGAGGAGGAAGGAGCGCAAAGCGGAGGGAGGGCGTTGCTGATTCCCCCCGACCGGAGCGCCCATCCCATGCGGTAAGCGGTGACTGTTCGGTTCGCGCGCGAGTAACGCGTGCGCCGTCAACCACTCAACAGTAAACGACGGTTTCATTCGAAAGTAATCCCTCTGAAAAGCCCATAGAAGAGAGTTTCAGGGGGTTAGAAGCCGGTGAAATTAAATACACTCCGCGTGATACTACGGACGCAACGCGACAAAGGGAAGCCACCCACTCTCAACAGGTGCGTGTTCTCCCTCAATGTCGCCGCGCAGAGAGCCATCTATGGGATGGCCGTGGACAACGGAGGAAGAACGAACTACGTGAGCACGAAATCACCATGGCTGAAAGCGAAAACGCGTCTGGAAGTAATCTACCTGCTACTCCGTATCATAGCAGTTGCACTGGCGATAACCACCGCTATTGGGGTGATTCATCTCGCCGGTTAGCAGCGAGTAGGTGAACCGACTTCAACTCGGCCACCCACCCTCAACAGGTGCATCTGTCCGTAAGACGGACACCGACTTAACGTTTAACGTGTAAACGGTTAACTGGTTATACTGAATAATCACGTCGTAGAGGTTCGTTAAGGCGCGCTAACACCAGCGATAATGAAGAAACTAACGGGAGTGCGAAAGTAGGAAAACGCCTATATCCCGTGATGCAATACATGCATGCATGTCGAAGAAGGGCAAAACCGCAGACGAAATTGCGGACCTCACCGGGACGGATGTCGAGAAACTCCGTCAGGGAATGGGTACCTTCACGCTCGTTGACCCCAACGAAGACGACGACGAGTGAGTTCAAGCGGTTACTCATCGGAAATAGAGCGACTTCTACAACAGCACGCGCAACCGGACCACGGCCTCAACGGCGATGAAGAGAACGGGTTGGCGCGTGCGTTTGTTATTTTGGACTCGAACTACTCCGAGATGGTGGAGTTCGTCGTTGATGAGTACGACATTAGGCAAAATCCAGTACACGAGGCAGAGCACACAACAGCTGATGTAGAAGCCCAACAGGCAGAGGCAACGCGACTTATTCACAACTATCTCTCGGCGCTCTATTCGTTCAACGAGCATGTTCGAGAACTGGTAAACAGGAAGACGGATGGCAACGTCGATATGAAGCCGTATCACTTCACGAGCGTTGACCAGCGACGGTCGGATTACTCTCGAAACCTCACGTTCCTCTGGGGACTTCGTATCGATTTTCAGCACGGCCATTTCTCCGGTATTCGGCACGAACTGTACCACGAGTACGAGGATAGAGTTCACTTTGTGCAGAAGTTCGATGAGAACGGGTTCGTTGACGACAGCCCACTCGACGAGATGGAGCGATATTTGCAGTATACAACTCAGAACCAGCGGGAGTTACCATACGCATTCGTCGCTCGCTTTCATAACAACGGGTTAGACCACTTCTATGACGACTGTCTCGACTGGTTCAATCAGACATAGAGGTGATTGGCCAGCGGCTGGGACCGGCTGAGACGCTACTGCCGGCGATGCCAACGACCAAATTGTTCAATCGAACGCGTAGCGTTACACAGCGTTCGGAACAGTCATCGACCATCGTAGCCCCAAATTAGCCATTTCAGACGTGTAGCAAGTGGTGCACGCCGCCTTTCGCGTTCTTCACGTTGTAACTCGCGTTCGCCTTCTACGTATTCAGCCAACTCATCCACATCGTCATTTCGTGAGTTGGCTTCCGCGAGTTGTCTCCGTAAATCATCCCGCTCCGCTTCGAGTTTGTCTACCTTTTCGTAACGGTTTAAGCATTCTCTCATAAGAGCTGACTTACTTTCGTAAGCGTCCTCGTCATCGACTTTTTTCTCTATCCATTCGAGTTGTTCGTCGTTTAAGGAGACTGAGAGGCGTCCCATATGCGACAGTCTTCGTACTACTTCGTAAAGGTTCGTCAGACACAGTGAGAGGGTATGTATTATCTTTTGCGATGGGAGTGAGACGGTAGGATTATGCCGGTGGCAGAACACGATTCAGGTCGAACTCGGGGGCGATAGGTTTACGCCGCTTCCGGGATGTGGCTGTGGTAAGGACGTTGCCCCGGTTGGATAAATCGGTTGAACGTCCTCGAATCGACCCGTAGCACGCTCGAAATGGGCACCCACCTTAGGAAGTGCGTGTCTCCGCTTCGAGGAAGCTACTGAGAGAGCAGTCTGCGGTTTGAAAGCACAAATGAAGGGAAACCCCACCTCGAAGTGGACCAGCGCAAAGACACGGCTTCAGGTAATCCTGCTGCTGTTGAAGATAGCGAGCTTCCTAATCGGTGGAATACTGTTTGTAATGGGAGGGATACATCTCAGCGGGTAGCAGCAAGCGGGTGACCAACACCTTGGACACCCACCTTAGGAAGTGCAGTAGCTCGTAAGACGAGCTAATACTTAAATCTTATATTAGTACGATATCAGCAGTACACGGCGGCACACTGGTGTTTGGCCGAAAATACACGTACACTATCACCAGTGTCCAAATTGCATTAAGGGACCAGTCCCGCGCCAGCTACGGGCCGTGAGCCACGAACCCATACTTTGATATGAAAAGGCCCCGCCGATAGTGGTAACTCGGGAAAACAAAACCGGGTTCGGGGATGGTGAGAACATCCCCGCCGAGGAGTATGCAAGCCTCTATGGTAGCACAATCAGCCACCGGTATTGAAAGTACCGGAACGAGCGATGTGGAACAGCTGTTAGAAGACATATCCAACGATAACCCGTTGAAGTCAGTCGTAATCGACCTCCTCGATAGAGTGGAAAGGGTCGAACTGGCCCGTAACGCGGCTCACAAACGAATTGACGAGTTAGAAGCCCGTCTTTCGGACTCCGAACCCCAGGGTAAGAGTGGCGAAGGTGGGTCACAAAACGATATGACTCCGATTGAGCGGGTTTCGAAGGCGGACGAACACGACGATGCCACCATGGGACACGTGACCGCTTCGGTGGAGCGCGCCGTTTCGATATTCGACCACTTCGAAGAGTGGTCCTCGAAGGCACCCAAAGGACGGGTGATAACGGGGAACCTCCGTAACCTCCTAACCACGGCCACCGGGGAATCACTCGCCTGGAAACAGGTTTACCGCGCTTGTAGGAAGCTCGAAGAGTGGTCCAAAGGGAGAATCGCCTTCGAGAAGACTCGCCGTCACGGATGGATACTCGTTGAACAGTCGTCGTCAGTGAGCGGAGGGTAAGCACCGTCACAACAGCTGCATAACCTCTAATCGCCTCAACATGAAGAAATCCTTCCGATGAGGTGGAAGGTGGAAGGAACGGTTCATTACTGGTGGGTAAATTCCCTGTTGTGACTGTTGTGACTATGTGGAGCAACAGGGTGTGCGTTCGAACCTCTGTCGACGGCTGTCAGTGGATATCATTACGGGTTGAAGGTACGTGCGGTATCCGCTCGTAGCCACAGAACTATGTGTAATCCGCCCACACCACTTCTCGAATGTCAACATCGGATATCCAATACATCAAATATCCCGCTTATCCTTATTCGCAAATCCGAGTTGAAATCACGACATCCAGAGGGAGCGTCACTTCGTTCATGGTGCAGTTGGAATACAACTTCGATACCCGGTTTGGATATCCCGACGACTGGCGACAGGTTGCTCGTTTCGACCATCATCCGCACATGAATTGGGGACACGATATCCGAAAAGAGGGTCTTCACATGGACGTTATGAAAAATGGGAAGAAGGATAAGGTTCTTTGGAACTTTCCGGATGTACCAGTCAATAAAGCCCCGTCTTTCTGTGAGGAATTTTTACTGAAAAACCACGATAGGCTAATCGACCAATTCGAACAGTGGCACGGGACTAACGGGAATAATTACTCGCCTTCGCCGTAGTACTCGTCCGCGTCGGCTACTTCGAGGTCGTCGTAATCCGGAATCTCGTACTCCTCTGCGGAGTACTCACTCACGTCTTCGCCCGTCGCTTCCGCGATGCGGTCGGCCACCGTATTGTCGTCAGCGTGTTTTTGGCTCATAGTGGTGGTGGTGGTAGCGATGCGTGGTTCTAACCATGCAACCTCCGTTAACAAGCCTTTCGCAATTGTTCTTCTTTTCGACAATTCGCTTCCTTCTCATCTGAAAGGCTACGCCTTTCAGACGGGCCTCATTTACTTATAAAAGATATGCTGGAGAATCGTTTAGAAGACCTATGG
>NZ_QZWE01000055.1:0-7541 GCF_003602035.1 Halococcus sp. IIIV-5B
CGCCGTTTCCGCTCCCGCCACCGCCGCCCATCGCGTTCGGTGAGTCCAGGTTGTCGAGTTCGCCCATCACGTGCCCGAGTTTGCTGGTGTCAGCGACGAGCCGTGCTCGGTCGTGGTCCTCGGGATTCTCGATCTCGAACTCGACGGCGGTCATGATGAGGCCCCACTGCTGGCGGTTGAACTCGGACTCTTCGATCTCGCCTTCGAACTCGCGGTCGACCGCCATCCGGTCGCCGGCTATCATGTCGCCCCACGCGCGCGTGCTCATGAGTCGGCCTTCGCGGGCTGGTGGTATCAGGCTTTCCGCCGCCTGGCAGCGGTGCGGTGGCGGCCGCGGTGCGGTGCGGTCGCCGCAGTGCGGTTGCGGCAGCGGTAGCTTCCTGGCGGATGAAGGGCGAGACGCGCGAGCGACCGGAGGGAGCGAGTAGCGACTGGAAGGAGCGCGCGGTGAGGGCTTCGGTGGTGCTGTGCGGGGTGGTTGCGGTCGCGGAGGTGATAGTGGTCGTACCGCGAGTGAGCCGAAGGCGAACGAGCGGGCGCGAGGGTGACCAACGGGAACCCGACGCGCTTTTGATCCACATTTTGCTAGTGAAGGAGCGAAGCGACTGAGCGCAGCAAAAGGTGGTTCAGAAGAACTTCAGCAGGTCGTCGCGGCGCTGGTCGTGGAGGTGGGTGCGGACCGCCTCGGTGAGCGGCGTGATCGACCCGCGTTTGGCGGTGACGGGGGCGACGGTGTCCTGCCATTGCTGCCACGGCGACGGGAGGCCGAGTCGGTCGCAGACCGCGTTCAGGCGTTCGTCGCGGTCGTGGACCTTGTCCATCTTGTTGACCGCGACCACGGTCGGGATCCCGACGTCCTGGAGGAAGTGGAACAGTTCGACGTCGTGGGGGACCTCGCCGCGGTCGGCGTGACGGTCGATGATGTCGACGGCGCTCTTGCCGTCGAGGACGAGCACGCCCACGAGGATCTCGTCGGCGTGGTCCTCGATGTAGCGCACCACGTCGGTCTTGATCCGCTCGCGGACCTCCTCCGGAACCCCGGACATGAACCCGAAGCCCGGGAGGTCCGTGAGCACGAAGTCCTCGGGGACCCAGTCGTAGTGGCCGGGCGAGCGCGTGACGCCCGGCTTCTTCCCGGTCGTGAAGTCGTGGCCCGTGAGCTCGCGGAGGATCGTGGACTTTCCGACGTTCGAACGGCCGCAGAAGACCACTTCGGCGCTCCGGTCGGGTCGTCCCTCGAACATACACCGTCTCGACCGCCGGTGGGTAAATCCCCGTCGGCTCCGCGCGATCGGGGGGTATTTGTCGGCCCCCCGAGACGGACGGATGTGCGACTCGTCCAAGTGACGATCCCGGCGGGCAAACGCGAGACCGTATTGGGCGAACTCGACGACGAGGGTATCGACTACGTGCTCACCGAGGAGACCAGCGGCCGGGAGTTCACCGGCGTGGTCCACTTCCCGCTGCCGACCGGCGCGGTCGAGCCCGTCCTCGACCGGCTTCGCGAGACGGGCATCGACGACGACGCCTACACCATCGTCCTCGACGCCGAAACCGTGGTCTCCCGGCGGTTCGACGAGTTAGAGCAACGGTACGAGGAGAACGGCGAGAGCGAGGACCGCATCGCCCGCGAGGAGATCCACAGCCGTGCCCAGGAGCTCGCCCCCAACGTCGGTCCGTTCCTGGTGATGACCGTCGTGAGCGCGCTCGTCGCTACGGCCGGGCTCCTCCTCAACGACGCGGCGATCATCGTCGGCTCGATGGTCATCGCCCCGCTTATCGGTCCGGCGATGGCCACCTCGGTCGGCACCGTGGTCGACGACCACGAGATGTTCCGTCGCGGGGTCAAGCTCCAGGCGATCGGGCTCGTCGTGGCCGTCATCGCGGCGACCCTGTTCGCGGCGTTCATCCGGGCGACGAACCTCGCCCCGCCGGGAACGGACGTCCTCTCGATCCAGCAGGTGAGTATCCGAACGTCGCCGGGACTGCTCGCGCTCGTGGTGGCCCTCGGTGCGGGCGTCGCGGGTGGCGTGAGCCTCGCGACCGGCGTCTCGGCCGCGCTCGTCGGCGTGATGATCGCCGCGGCGCTCGTGCCGCCCCTCGGAGTGATCGGTATCGGGATCGCGTGGGGGCTGCCGAGCCCCGTGCTCAGCGCGACCGTGATCGTCCTCATCAACACCCTCTCGATCAACCTCAGCGCCCTCGTCGTGCTCTGGTATATGGGGTATCGACCCGACCACTGGTTCCAGGCGGACGCCGCCCAGAACGCGACCCGAAAGCGCGTCGGGACGCTCGTCGTCGCGGTCCTCGTGCTGTCGGCGTTCCTCGGGCTCGTCACCTACGACTCCTATCGAACCGCGACGTTCGAGGAGGAGGTCCGCGGCGAGATCAACGGCCTCCTCGACCAGCAGCCCTACGAGGACCTCGTGTTGGTGAACACCGAGTTCGAGTACGACGACCCGATCCCGCCGCGAGAGCCCACCAGCGTCACCGTGACCCTGAGTCGGCCGACCGGGAGCGAGGATCCGAACTTCGCGAAACCCCTCCAGCGGCGGATCAACGGAACCGTCCAGCCGACCGCACTCCCGTTCGACCAGTCGCACAACGTCAGCTCGTTCGACGTCAGGATACGCTACGTCGAAAGCGAACGGGCCTGACGCGAAGCGTGGTCGATCCAGCCGGGGGAGCGCGGTCGTCCCGACGTTCGCTCGAAAGGCGATCGAAGGAACGAGGGGAAACGGTTAGACGCCGGGTGCCATCACGGGTGTATGGCCAGCCGTAGGGACCCGGTGCAATCGAGCGTCGACGGGTCGCGCGACCTCTACGACATCGCGACGTGGGACGTGCGCTCGCCGCTCGACCGGGTCGCGGTCTTCGTCTATCGCTTCCTGAGCGCGACCGCACGGTTCATCCTCGTGGCTGTCGCGCTGTTGTTGTTGTACCAGTTCATCCAATTCTCCAGCCTCTCGCGGGTTTTCAACCCCGTCATCACCGGTTTCACGCTGCTCTCGGTCCTCCCCGCGCTCGCGCTGGTGGTGTTCGTCTGGCGGAGCGACATCACCTCCGAACCCGTCTCGCTGCTCGCGGCGACGTTCGCGCTCGGGGTCCTGTTCGCCGGGTTCGCGGCGGTGGTCAACGACGTCGGAAGCCGGGTCCTCACGGTCGTCCCGATAGTGGGCCCGATCTGGTTCTACTACCTCGTGGTCGGGCCGATCGAGGAGACGGTGAAGTGGCTCGCGGTTCGGCTCTACGCCTTCCGGAGCGTGCGGTTCGACGCCGTGATCGACGGGGCGGTCTACGGCGCGGTCGCGGGCCTCGGCTTCGCCACGATCGAGAACGCGCTCTACATCACCAACGCGGTCGGGATGCCGGTCGCGAGCAACCTCCTCGGGGCGGGCGGCGGGATCACGCCTGTCCGGGCGATCGCCGGTCCGGGCCACGTTATCTACGCTGCGTTCTCGGGCTACTACCTCGGGCTCGCGAAGTTCAACCCGGACCGGGCGGGACCGATCGTCGTCAAGGGGCTCCTGATCGCGGTGTTCATCCACGGCACCTACAACACCCTCTCGTTCGTTCCCGGCATCGTCGCCGGGCTGTTCGACGTCCCGTACTTCCTCGCACTGCTCGGGTTCGTGGTTGTCTACGACGGGTTCTTCGGTTACTTCCTCTTCCGAAAGCTCGCCCGATACCGGGCGGCCTATCGGACGGCCGGTAACGACGGCGGCCGCGTCCCCGCCGGCGTCGAGCGCACCGAGTTCGAAGACTGACCCCGTACCGACACGTTCGGGACGAACATGAGCCTTTTTATAAACTGCGGTCATCCCACGCACAATGGCTGAGGGTACATCGGAGGCGGGCGGCGCGGAGATCGGCGAGGAGCTCGACCGGAATATCGGGCTGCTCGGCGCGCTCGCGATCGGCATCGGGACGATGATCGCCGCGGGTATCTTCGTGCTCTCGGGGCTCGCGGTCTCGAACGTCGGGACCGTCGCGATCCTCTCGTTCGTGCTCGCGGCGCTCGTCGCGGCCTTCACCGCCGCCGCCTACGCCGAGTTCTCCTCGATCTACTTCGAGTCCGGCGGTGGCTACATGTACGTCTCCGAGACCTTCAAGAGCAACTTGACCTACATCATGGGCTGGACCATGATCGTGGGCTATCCCGCGAGCGCGGCCTTCTACCTCGCCTCCTTCTCCGATTGGTTCTACCGATTCATTTACCCCGTCCTCGGCATCCCGCAGTGGATCCCCTACTGGATCCCCGGGCTCCTCGTCCTCGGCCTCCTCGTCTTCATCAACAGCCGCGGGAGCGAGGAGTCGAGCCAGTTCCAGATCGTCGTCACCGCGGCGAAGGTCCTCCTCCTGGTGCTCTTCCTCTACGGCGGCCTCCGGTCGTTCAGCTCCGACGTCGTCGTGACCTCGTTCGCCCAGAACATCGGGAACGTCGTCGAGATCGGTGCCACCAGCGCGCTGGTGTTCATCACCTTCATCGGCTTCTCGGCGATCGCCACCAACGCCGACGAGATCAAGAAGCCGGGGACCACCATCCCGCGGGCGATCTACATCAGCATGGGCTTCGTGACGGTGCTCTACGCGCTCGTCGTGCTGGTGATCGTGATCGCGATCAACGACGGGAACTTCCTGACCTTCCTCACCCAGAACACCGACCTCGGCGGACTCTCACCGACGCAGTACGTCGCCAACAACGGCGAGGTCTCGATGGCGCTCGCCGCCCAGTACTACCTGGGGAACATCGGGTTCTACGTCGTCATCGTCGGCGCGCTCTTCTCGATGCTCAGCGCGGCGAACGCAACGGTTCTGGCGGGCTCGCGGGTCAAGCTCGCGCTCGCGCGACGCAACCACCTCCCGAGCCAGTTCGAGGACCTTCACCCCGACTACGGCACGCCGTACAAGGCCACCCTCCTCACCGGCGGGTTCATCTTCACCTTCATCCTGATCTTCAGCGTCTTCTTCGGCGAGGTGCCGGGTGCCGGGAGCGAACACCCGCTGTTCGGGCTGTTCGCCGACCTCCCGCTGTTCGGGGTCCACCTCGGCCTCGAGAGCATCACCGGTGTCGCGAACTTCCTGCTCCTGCTCGGGTTCTCGACGGTGAACGTCGCGGTGGTCTTCTCGCGCCGGAAGTTCGAGGACCTCGACCGCGGGTTCCGGGTGCCGCTGGTGCCGTGGGTCCCCGCGATCGCCGTGATCGCCAACGTCGGCCTGGTGGTCAGCCTCGGGCTCGAAACCATCGCGCTCGGCCTCGCCGCGGAGGCGATCGGGATCGCCTTCTGGTTCGCCTGGAAGGGCCGTGCGCCCACGACCGAGGAGATCGAGCGCGAGACTCCCACCGCAGTCGCCGAGCAGAACCCCTCGGGCCGCGACCGTGATTACCAGATCGTGGTGCCGATCGCGAACCCCGAGAACGTCGAGCGCCTGATGCGGACCGCGACCGACATCGCGCGCGACCGCAACGGCGAGGTGATGGTGCTCTCGGTCGTGGATCTCCCCGAACAGACCCCGCTCGCCTCGGGCCAGCAGTACACCGACGAACGTCGCGAGGTGCTCAACCAGGCGATGGCGATGGCCGACGGCGGCGAGGGCGGGGACGTCCCGGTCAGCGGCACCGTCCGGATCAGCCACCAGGTCGACCGCGCGATCCTCAACACCGTCGAACAGTACGGCAGCGACGCGGTCCTGATGGGCTGGGGTGGCTGGCGCGCCCGCCGGCGCGACGTCGTCCTCGGGAGCACCGTTGACACCGTCGTCCAGGAGGCCGACTGCGACGTGCTGGTCGAGCGGATCGACCCCGGGAGCGCGCCCACCGTCGGGTCGATCCTCCTCCCGACCGCGGGCGGCCCGCACGCCGACCTCGCGGCCGAGGTCGCACGGTCGATAGCCCGCGTGACCGACGCCCACGTCGAACTCCTCCGCGTCGTGGACCCGAACGACGAGGCGACCGACCGGGCGGACGCCGAGTCGGTGCTCGACGCGGCGCTGGCCGACTTCGAGGGCATCGACGCCGGCGCGACGGTCGTCGAGGGCGACGACGTCGTGGGGGCGATCACGGCGGAGTCGGCGAACCACGACCTCACGATCATCGGCGCGACCCGGGAGGGACTCCTCCAGCGGGTGGTGTTCGGCGCGATCCCCGAACGCGTTGGCGAGCGTGCCGAGAGCACGGTGATCCTCGCGAAGCGTGACCTCGACATCACCTCGCGCCTCCGCGAGATACTGCGCTGGCGCTGAGACGGCTCGGGCCGTCGTTTCGACCCCGACCGACGAGCGACGTCGTCGAGGCCTCGCACGGGAACACTGCTGTAGGATCGGCGGTAAACGAACTCTCGCCCCTCGCCATACGGTAATACTGAATTTCTCGACTGGGTATTGCGCAACGAACAATTCAGGCGTTCGGTTTATGCTGTTGCAACAACTCTACGGGGATATGTTCGCAACCGATGGTGGACACCGGTCGGGAACGGAGCGGGTGGGGGACGCCCTCCCGGAGGGCCGGTACCGGCTCCTGCTCCCGGTCGCCGGCGAAACGACGCCGGCGGACGCGGAGCGACGTCTCCGGACCGCGACGGCCATCGCGCGCGAACGCGACGGCGGGCTCGTGGTGTGTTCCATCGTGAGCTTCGCGCGTCAGACCCCGCTCGATGCGGTCGCGGCCGACGAACCGAAACTGGTCGCGGCGCGCGAGACGACCGAGCGGTTCGTCGAGACCGTCGAGCGAACCGGCGTCCCGGCGACCGGTCGTGTGCATCTGACCCATCAGGAGTCGGGGTCGGTGCTCAACGCGGTCGAGGCCTACGACTGTGACGGCGTGACGCTCGCCATCCGTGGGGGGCAGTCACAGCGCCGCCGACTCCTCACCGGTGACGTGGCCGAGCGGGTCGTTTCGCGCGCGGAGTGTGAGGTGTTCGTCGAGAAGCAGGCTGCCGACGAGACGCCGATCGAGACGGTTCTCCTCGCGGTCAGCGGCGGGCCACACTCGGGCTTGGCCGCGCAGGCGGCACGCGCGCTCGCGCTCGATACCGGTGCCCGCGTCGACGCGGTCCACTTCATGTCCGAGGACGCGAGCGACGAGGACCACGAGGAGGGAACCCAGATCGTCGAGGCGGCCGAGCGGGCGCTGACGAACGTCGAGCGGGTCGAGGCGACGGTCGAAGCCGTCGAGAAGGTCGAAGAGACCATCATCAGCCGCTCCGACGCCTACGACCTCACGGTGCTCGGCTCGCCCACCGGCGGCCTCCTCGAACAGTTCGTCTTCGGGACGGTCCCGGACTCGGTGAACCAGCGCACCGGGAACGCCGTGTTGATGGCGCGGGACGACGTCGGCAGCAAGTCGATCTACGAGCGGTGGGTCGCCGGCGACCCGACCGAGTAGGACGACCCACCCACGGTTCGCGAACCGATCGATAGCCGCCGGGTTCTCAATTGGACATACTACATGACAGAATCGACGGAGACCAGTACGGGCGGGCGGGGCGAGGCCGGCGTCGCGACCGAGCTCTCGCGGGACATGGGGCTGGCGGATATCACGT
>NZ_QZWE01000056.1:0-7289 GCF_003602035.1 Halococcus sp. IIIV-5B
CACCCACCCCGACCACGTGGGTGGCGTCGCCGCCTACGCCGACGACGCGACGATCTGGGCCCACGCCGGCTACGTCGAGCGCTTCGAGCGCGCGACCGGGGTGACGCCCGACCGCGTCGTCCGGCCGGGAACGACCATCGAAACCGACGCCGGCACGGTCGCGGTGGACTCGATGCCCGGCCACGCCCCCGACCACCTCGTGCTCGCGGTCGACGGCGACCGCCTCGTTGGCGACCTCGCGGTCGCGACGGGGAGCGTCGTGGTGGGTCGCGACGACGGGGATATGCGGGCGTACCTCACCGCACTTCGACGGCTCCATGCCCGGGACCCGAATCGGCTCTATCCGGGTCACGGTCCGGTCATCGACGACCCACGGGCCACGCTCGAACGACTGATCCGGCATCGACTCCGGCGTGAACGACGGATCGTAGAAGCGGTTCGTGCGGGCGCGCGGACGCTCGACGAGGTCACGGACGCCGTCTACGAGAAGGACATCTCAGGGGTGCGTCGGTTGGCGACGGAGACGGTCGGGGCCCATCTCGAAAAGCTCGCGGTCGAAGGGGCCGTCGCGTGGGACGGCGAACGCGCGAACGCACAGTAGAATCCTGACACCGGTTTGAGACCGACTGGTCGCTACTTGATGAACTCGTTGTTGCGCCAGTCGACGCCCTTGCTCGCCGCCGGGCCCTCGGTCGGGTCCTCGACGACTTCGAGCGAGGCGGGCCGCTCCTCGCCGTCGACGATCCGCGTCGCCTTGAGTTCGCCGTTGCGGGCGGCGATCGCCGTGAGGGTGCCCTTCTCGGCGATCCGCGCGATCTCACAGAGCACCTCGAACATCGGGTATTGGACCGCGGTGTTCTGGAGGACGGTCTCGCGGTCGCCCTTGAAGCAGGCGTACTCGACGAGTTCGGAGGGCGGGAGTTCGTCCTCCTCGCCCGGCGCGCTCCCCCATCGGGGGCCGCCGGCGGGTGGTTTCTGTTCTTCGAGCGGCTCCTCGTAGACCCGGTTCTCGGTCACGCTGGCCTTCAGCTGGGCCGTCGGGGTGTACTTGCTGATGGTGTCGTCGGCGGCGACGGCGCTGACGATCAGCGTGTTGTTTCGGCGGGTGAAGTCGATGGAGTCGATCTCCTCGGGGAGATCGGGATTATCGAGGAAGTCATGGACGTCTTCGAGGGGCAGTTCGAGCGTCGAGTGGAGTTGGAATACACAGTCATCGGTCATGCTATCACCGGCAGTCGGGCCTGCTGCCGACGGTGCCCGTCTACCCTTGCATACGCATCCCGCACATATATTCCCTGTCCTTCGCGCGCTCGGCGGACGCGGGTCACTCGCCGGCCAGCGTGGCTTCGAGCTCGCCACGCTGGTCGAGTTCGGCGAGCACGTCGCTGCCGCCGACGAACTCCCCGTCGACGTAGGCCTGTGGGGTCGTCGTCCAGCCGCTGTGGGCTTCGAGCGCCGTCCGATATTCGTCGATCGATTCGAGCACGTCGACGGTCTCGAACTCGTCGCGGTACTGGCTCATGAGCGTGACCGCGCGGTCGGAGTAGCCACACTGGGGCATGAGCTCGTTGCCTTTCATGAACAGCACCACGTCGTTCTCCTCGATGGCGCTGTCGACCCGTTCGGTGACCTCGTCCTGGCTGAGACCGGTCGGGGGTTGGAACGTCACACGGAGGTATAGGACCCGGTTGGACAAAGATGTTGTGACGGTTACAGAGTTCGGAGCGTGAAAACTAGTGGGAGAGTGAGAGGGGTGCCGCGGCCCGCGACGCCGACCTGTGGCTCAATCGTCCGCCGGGGCGGTGGTCGTAGCGTCGTCCTCGATGCTCGGCGGGTACTGCCCGCGGTCGATCGTGAGGTCCGAGAGCGGTCGCGCCATGCAGGTCAGCGCGTACTCCTCGGCCTCCTCCCCGGTGAGCCCGCGGGCGGCGGGTTGGGTCACCTCGCCCTCGACGATCCGCGCCGAGCACGCGAGGCACATCCCGACCCGACACGAGTACTCCTGGGCCAGCCCCTCCTCGATACAGCGGCTCAGGATCGTCTGTTTGTCGGAGACGGTGATGGTCTCGTCGGTGGTCACGAACTCGACGGTGTACTCGGCCATGCCCCCCAAACGCGGACCCGGGTGAAATCAGTTGCTGTCGGTCGGCGGTCGCTTTGGAGAAGAGTTTTCCACCCTCCCCGCCACCACCCGGGCATGACCACCTACGAACCCGATGTCGCCGTCGTCGGCGCGGGAACCAGCGGGTGTTACGCCGCGGCGACCATCGCACGGGTAGGCTACGACGTCGTCATCGTCGAGCGCAAATCGCCGGAGGAAGCCGGCCACATCGCCTGTGGCGACGCGCTCAAGGGCGCTGACGCCTTCCCCGAGGCGATCCCCAAGTCCCAGATCGAACCCGCCATCACGAACACCGTGGTCGACCACGGCCGGTTCGAGATCCCACAGGAGGACGCCGTCCTCGATATTCCCGTCCCCGGCGAACTCGGTGTCATCGACCGCCTGAAGTTCGGCAAGCTCCTCATCGAGGGGGCGGAGAAGGCCGGCGTCGAGTTCCACTACGACACGGTCGTGAACGACGTCCACCAGAACGCGGACGGTCGCGTGACCGGCCTCGCGGGTAGACGGCAGGGCGAGGCGGCCGAGTACGACCCCGAGATCGTGATCGACGCCGCGGGCGCGCTCTCGTTGCTTCAGGACAAAGCCGACCTCTCGAACGCGACCTTCGACACCGACGTCAACTACTCGCAGTTCTCCTCGGCCTACCGCGAGGTCGTCGAGGTTCCCGAACCCGTCGAGTGGAACGACGCACTGGTGTTCAAGCCCACCGAACGCGCCGCGGGCTACCTCTGGTACTTCCCGCGAACCAGCACCGAGATCAACGTCGGGCTCGGGTTCCAGATGACCGAGGAACCGATGAAACTGGTCGAGTCGCTGAAACGCGACCTCCGCGACCGCCCCGAGTTCAAGGGCGCGAAAGTCAAGGACAAACTCGGCGCGGCGCTCCCGACCCGCCGACCCTACGACTCGGCGGTCGCCCCCGGTTTCATCGCGATCGGCGACGCCGCAGGCCACGTCAACCCCACGACCGGCGGCGGGATCGCGGGCGCGGCCTACGGCGGGGAGTACGCCGCCGAGGCGGCGATCGAGGCCATCGAGGACGGCGACACGAGCGAGGCCGCCCTCTGGGAGTACAACGAGCGCGTCATGGACCACTTCGGCGGCCGGTACGCGGGGCTCGACATCTACAACATCTTCGTCGGCGCGGTGGGGATGGGCAATCTCACTGGCCTGCTCGCGTCCCTCCCGGCCGAGAAGCTCTCCGACGCGCTCTACTCCGGGAGCGCCGACATCAGCCTGCCGCTCGCGCTCCGCACGGCGGTCAAGAGCTTCGGCCACTGGGGGACGGTGCTCGACCTCTACAAGACCAAGACGCAGGCCGACCGTCTGCTCGACCACTACGAGGAGTATCCCGACGATCCAGAGGCGTTCGAGGCCTGGCAGGCCCAGCGCGATGGGCTGATGGACGTCATCTACGCGACGGCGGGTGCCGAGGCGAAGTACTGAGCTATCGCAGGCCGCACGGTCGGCGGACCGCCAGCCTACCACTCCAGATCGAACGCCATCGTCTCCTCGCCGTCGGTCGCGGCTTCGTACTCCGCTCGAAGGACCGTGAACCGATGCTGATCGGTCACGGTGCCGTCGGGCCGGGACGAGTGTTGGCGCAGCAGCCCCTCGTGTTGCCCGCCGTACTTCGAGACGTATTTCTCGATCATCCGCCGGGACGGACGGTTGTCGGCGGCACACGTCGTGTAGTAGGCGTCGAGGTCGTAGCGCTCGAAGCTGAGTTCGACGAACACCGATGCGCGTTCGAGGCCGTACTCGCGTCCCCAGTAGCGCTCCGCGAGCACGATGTCCAATCCGGCGCGGCGCTCCTCCCACTCGGGACCGTACGCGGTGGTCCCGACGATCTCGTGGTCGGCCTTCCGCCGGAGGAGATACCGCGCCTCGTCGTGTTCCTCCCATCGCCGTTCGGCGCGATCGAGGAACGCCATTACCTGGTCGAGGCGTCGAAAACGGAACCACGGCATGTGCTCGGTCGCCGCGCCCTGCCAGTCGTCGCGGGTGACGAACGTGTAGAACTCGAAGGGGTCGACGGTGTCGTGATCGAACCGTTCGAAGACCAGTCGCTCCGTCTCGATTCGCGTCGGAAAGAGTGTCGGTGTCATGGCTACTCGACCGCGCGATACCGGAACCCCGCCGACGTCAATCGAGCTGTTCGGCCGCGTCGCGCTCGACGAGCGGCGTCGCGTTGACTTCTGGGAGGGTGACCACGTCCTCGGCCGAGAGGTGGTAGGTCTGTTCGTCGACGCCGAAGACCTCGCCGACGTCCTGGGTGATCCGGACGGTCGTGCGGTCGGTGTCGGGGTTCGGCGTCTCGCCACCCGCGTCGTCCGCGCCGGCCGGCGCACGGTCCGCGGCGGTGGACGTCTCACCCGACTCGCTGGTGGGCTTCGGTGACTGCCCGCCCATCGCATCCGCCACGCTGACACCCTCGTCGGCCGTCGCAGCCTCTCCACCGACCTCGCTCCCGGCGGGCTGGTTCCCGACGGCTTCGTTCTCGGCAGGCTCGGCTCCCACGTCCACTGGGTCGATGGTTTCTGCGGGGTCCGCTTGTTCCCCGGGTTCCACCGATTCGGTCGCCGCCGCTGTGTCGGGTGTGTCGCTGGCGGCTGGTTCGCTATCTGGTTCGGTGGCCGAGTCGGTGACGTCGACCGACCCGCCGGTCGCGCGGTCGCCGGCGAGCACGTCGTCGAGGACGTGTTCACGGTTCGATTCGATCGCGTTCACGAGGGTCTCGAAGAGGTCGCGCTCCTCGTCGGTGAGGCCGTCGGTCTCGGCGGGCATCCCGGCGGCCGCGAGGCTCGCGAGTTTGACGAGTTTCCCGACCCGACGCTCGTAGACCGCCTCGACGGTGTTCTCGGCGGCCTTGATGTCGTCGGTCAGTCGACGGACTTCGGGGGCGTCGAACGGGTCGTCCGACGCCGCGGCGGCGCGTTCGCGCTCGGTTCTGAGCTCGGCGACGAACGAACCGACGTCGGCGTAGAAGTCGTCGTGGAGATGCTGGAGGCTATCGCGCTGGCGTTCCTTGCTCCGTGCCGACTGGAGGTCCCCGAGATCCATACTATGCTTCCTCGCCCTTCTCGGCGCGGCCGCGTGCCATCAGGAACACGCCCGCGTATTCACGAACTCGATGTGTGCCCGCCGGGAGTGTAAAGCTGTCGCCCCCGAGTTCGACCTGCGATTCCTCCTCGACCTCGACCGATATTTCCTGGTTCCGAAAGGTGTCCGGGACCGCGTCGGTCAGGGGGTCGAACGCCTCGATCGCGTCGCGGTCGAGCCGTCTGACACATAGCCCGCTCCCGCCGTGGAGACTTCCTGGGAGTCGAATCAGACGGTTGGTGTCCGTCGTGACGGGTTCGTCGATCGGCGCGTTGTCCGCCGCGACCACCTCCGGGATCAGCTGGCGTGAGAGCGAGTAGAACGCCGGATGAACGTCGATGTTGCCGGTCGCGATCTGGTCGTCGTTCGTGTGGGCGGCCCGGAGCGCGGCCGTCGCCTTTCCCTCGCCGATCCCATCGAACTCGCGGAGGCGCTCGACCGCGGCCTCGTCGTCCATCGCGACGAGGTCGTCGACGAACGACATGAGGTAGCGATGGGCGCGTGCGCTCCACCCGCCCTCCGTGCGGAGGGTGCGCTTCCTCGCCGGGCTCGCCCGTCCCGCCGTCCCGCCGACGGCCTCCTCGTGGATCACCCCTTCGAGGTCGAGCCCGATGCCGCGAACGTAGTCGACGATCTCCCGGCGGGCGTCGCTTTCGAGCGGCTGCACCGCCGGGTCGCGAACGTGGACGTGGTAACCCCGCCCGCCGGAGAACACGACCGTGAGGTCCTGAAAACCGAAGTCGTCTTCCAGAAAGTCGAGCAATCGAAGCAGCGCGGCTTTGCACTTCTCGAGCATTTCCCCGTAACTGTCGACGCCGAGTTCGACGGCCGGGAGGTGGTCGGCGTCGAGGTCGAAGACCAGGTCGGAGCCGACCCAGCCCTTCTCGCCCATCGACCCCGCAGCCGGGTCGTCGTACCGGCCCGCGGAGAAGTAGACGTGGCGCGGGCGTTCGCGCGCGAGGAACTTACCGAGGTCGCCGAGGTCGAGGGTCGACTTGTGCCGGACCATCGTGGTCCCGGGCCCCGACGTCCACGGGATGTACCCCCACTCGCGCGCATCGGCGTCGGGCGGGAGCACCGGCTCCGTCCGGCGGTAGTGGTCCCGAAATCGCCCCCGGAGATAGGCGCGCGTGCGCTCTTCCATCAGGTCCCTCGCTTCGAGAAACACCGGCATAATCCTACCGTCTCGCCACCGTCACGGGTTCCGATGTCGATCCTTCCGCTTCCGTTGCGCACATCGAGTACATCGGTTGTCACATCCCTCCGGTGGAACGCAGATTTTATCCGGAACAACAAAATTTAACACCGGTTGGCAGCACCATCTTCGCAGGAATGGGTGGACCACACGAGGGGCGCGAGCGGGACGTTGAGCCACGAGCGGGAACCGAACCGGACCCTTCGGAGCGAGCGGCGCTCTCACGGCGACGAGTGTTACAACTGAGTTCGCTTGGCATCGCCGGCGGGGTTCTGGCGACCCCGGCGGCGGCACAGTCGCTTTCGCGAACGCTCACCATCGCGAGCAACGGCGATCGGTTCTCGTACACGGTTTCTGTGAGCGGCGAGTTGGAGAAATCGAGCGCGAACGGCGCGAGCATCGACCCCAACGATACGATCTCGGGAAGCACGGCGACTGGGCAGGGTGGCGGTGGGGGTGTCGACAGCTACGAGTTCTCGGGCGAGATCGAATCGTTCGATTTCGACGGTGATGCGACAGTGACGCTGAATGGTAGCGAGATCGATCCGGATGGATACCCGGATAACGTACTTTCGGTAATCGGAACCGGCGACCCCACCGATTACCGCTTCTCGGTTTCGGGGTCGATTGAGAAGAGTCGTGCCAACGGCGGTACGCTCGGCGACGAAGACCAGATATCCGGAGGTACTGTCGAGGGCTATGTTTCCGGTGGCACTGATTCCTATGTATTCTCGGGCGAACTCAGGACCATTACTCTCGACGGGAACGCGACGGTCACACTGAACGGAAACGAAATCAACCCAGAAGACTACTCGAAAAACGTGCTTTCGGTGGTTGGGACCGGTAGCCCCACCGATTACCGCTTCTCGG
>NZ_QZWE01000057.1:0-6119 GCF_003602035.1 Halococcus sp. IIIV-5B
CCCGGAGACGCTCGAACACCCGGCGAGCGCGACGCCGACCCCGGCCGCGCCCGCGAGAAACGCGCGACGCGACCCCGACGGGCGTTGTTTCGGCATGGACATATCGAACACGCGGAGATCGGTGATAAGGGTTTTGCTCGGGTCGGTCGAAGCCGGCGTATGACCACCCACGCCGGCTTCGACGCGCGGCTCCAGCGCTCGGGCGTGGCGTTCACCGCTCGGGACGCGGCGTTGCTCGACGCCATCGACGACCACGCCTCGCTCAACGCCGCCGCGAGCGCGCTCGGGCGGTCGTACTCGCGCTCGCAGCGCCGGGTCGTCGAACTCGAGGACGCCTTCGGCTCGCTGGTCGAGCGCCAGCGCGGGGGCTCCGGCGGCGGCGGGAGCCGGCTCACCGACACCGCCCGCGACCTCCTCGCCGAGTTCGAACGGCTCGAAGTCGAGTTCACCGGCGTCGCGGAGGCCGAGGAGACGGTGCTTCCGGGAACGGTGGTCGAGCGCGACGGCGAACTCGCCACCGTCGAGACGGCGGCGGGCCCGGTGCGAGCCATCGTGCCCGCGAACGCCGTCGCGGTCCGGGTCGTGATCCGCGCGGACGCCGTCACGCTCCACCCCCCGGAGAGCCTCCCCGAGGGCGACACCAGCGCCCGCAACCGATTCGCGGGGCGCGTCACGGCGGTCGAATCCGGCGAGACCCTCGCGCGCGTCGCGCTCGACGTCGGTGCCGGGGGTCCGCTCGCCGTGCTCGTCACGACGACCAGCGTCGACACCCTCGACCTCGGCCCGGGCACCGAGGTCGTCGCCTCCTTCAAGGCCACCGCGACGCGGGCGTTTCCCGACGGTCACGCCGACACTGAAAACCCGTAGACTGATTCTCGTCGAACTCTCGCCGGGCAGGAGAACTTGTCAGAAGGGTAATGAGAATCGGGTCCCTACACGACGGGTATGTCAGGAACGATAACCGAGAAGATCGTCGAAGCCCACCTCGTCGAGGGCGAGACCGAACCCGGCGAGGAGATCGCCATCGAGATCGACCAGACGCTGACTCAGGACGCGACGGGGACGATGGTGATGCTCGAACTCGAATCGATGGAAGTCGACGAGGTTCGGACCGAACTCTCGGCGCAGTACGTCGACCACAACCTCATTCAGGAGGACAACAAGAACCCCGACGACCACCTCTTCCTCAAGAGTGCGTGCCAGAAGTGGGGCGTCTGGTACTCGCCCGCGGGCAACGGGGTCTCCCATCCCGTCCACCAGGAGCGCTTCGGGATCCCGGGCAAGACACTGCTGGGGTCGGATTCACACACCCCGGCGGCGGGCGCGATGGGGATGCTCGCCATCGGCTCCGGCGGACTGGACATCGCGATGGCGATGGCGGGCGAACCCTATCACGTCGAGATGCCCGAAGTCTGGGGCGTCGAGCTGGAGGGCGAACTCCCGAACTGGTGTAGCGCGAAGGACGTCATCCTCGAACTGCTGCGCCGCCACGACGTCGACGGCGGCGTCGGACGCGTGATCGAGTATCACGGGCCGGGGCTCGACTCGCTCACCGCGATGGATAGGCACGTGATCGCCAACATGGGCACCGAACTCGGCGCGACGTCCACCGTGTTCCCCGCCGACGAGGCCGTCCGGAGCTTCCTCGCCCAACAAGAGCGCGAGGAGGACTTCTCGGAACTTCTCGCCGACGACGACGCGGAGTACCACGTCACCGAGCACATCGACCTCTCGGCGATCGAACCCATGATCGCGAAGCCGTCGAGCCCGGGCAACGTCGTGCCCGTCACCGAGGTCGCCGGTGAGAACCTCTATCAGGGCTACATCGGGTCGAGCGCGAACCCCGGATTGCGTGATTTCGCCGTCCCGGCGATGATCGCCGAGAACCACCGGGTGCCGCCCGAGGTGAGCTTCGACGTCAACCCCACCTCGCGCCAGATGCTCCAGAACCTCACCGCCGAGGGCTATCTCACGATGCTCTACGCGAGCGGCGCGCGGGTCCATCAAGCGGGCTGCAACGGCTGTATCGGGATGGGACAGGCCCCCGCGAGCGGACGCAACAGCCTCAGAACGGTGCCCCGGAACTTCCCCGGTCGGACGGGCACCCGCGAGGACAGCGTGTTCCTGTGTAGCCCCGAGACCGCCGTGGCGAGCGCGCTCGCCGGCGAGATCACCGACCCGCGGACGCTCGAAGACACCCACGACATGAGCTATCCCGAGTGGGAGGAACCCCAAGAGATCATCGTCGACGATTCGGCGCTGAGTCCGCCGCCCGAGAACCCCGGTGGCGAGCTCGAAAAGGGCCCCAACGTGAAGTCGCTCCCCGAGTTCGAGGAAGTGCCCGACGCCATCTCGGGGCCGGTGTTGATGAAGGTCGGCGACGACATCTCGACCGACGAGATCATGCCCGCGGGGTCGGCGGTCCTGCCCTACCGCTCGAACATCCCGAAGATCAGCGAGTGGGTCTTCGACCAGGTCGAGCAGGGCTTCTATCAGCGCGCCGAGGACGCGGGCGCGCCGTGGCTGGTCGTGGGCGGGTCGAACTACGGCCAGGGGAGTTCGCGTGAACACGCCGCGCTCGCACCCTATCACCTCGGGATGCGCGCCGCGCTCGCGGTGAGTTACGCGCGGATCCACTGGCAGAACCTCGTGAACTTCGGGATCGTCCCGCTCCAGTTCGTCGACCGCGACGATTACGACGCCATCGAACAGGGCGACGAGCTCGAACTCCCCGCCATCCGCGAGGAGCTGCGAAACGGGACCGAGGTCACGGTGCGAAACGGTACCCAGGACACCGAGTTCACGGCCGAGCACAGCCTGAGCCCGCGCCAGGTCGACGTCGTCCTGCAGGGAGGGCTCATCGAGGAGTACAAGAACTGAGGGTCGACGTCGGCTCCTTCCGACCCACCCTCGCCGGCGACCGACCACGCGAACCGTCACGGATCGCTATCCAAAGCGCCCGTCGTACCGTGACGAAGCGCCATCGTCTTGCCATCGCTCCGATGGGATACAGTCGTCCATCGCACGGACGACCCGCACAATCCATGGTAGACCAGGAACTCGTCGACCGGATCGAAGACTCGCTCGAACAGGACCAGGACACCCTCGAAGAGGACCTCCCCGGGATCCTCTCGGAGATGGAGGGTCGGACCGACGACCTCGTTCGCGAACACCCGCAGGTGTTGGCCGACGTCCTCTCGCGGATGGCGGCGATGGACGTCGCCTCGTTCGTCTCCGAGAACCCTGAGACCGCCGACCAGTTTCAGGAGATCCTCTGGTCGGGGATGCGGGTGATGGTCGAGCGGAACCCCGAGGTCAAAGAGCAGATCACCGAGGACGTCACCACGAACTTCGCGGCCGACGACTGCCCGATGGAGGGCCACCTCCGGGTCGACGGGGATGCGAACACCGTCACGGGTGGATCGGGCCAGCTCGACGACGCCGACCTCACGATCACCGGGCCGGCGGACGTGCTCGTGGGGCTCGTCACCGGCGACGTCGACCCGATGAAGGGGCTCATGCGCGGGCAGTTCGAACTCGACGGGTCCATGTCGACGGCGACGAAGCTCGCCCCGGTCATGGACGCGCTCTCGAACCAACTCCCCGACTGAGGCGTCCGCTCGACCCGAAGTACGGAAGTACGGCCCCGTCCGACCTCGGCCATGAACGTTACCGCCGTCCCCGACGTCCCCGAGATCCGTGCGGGCGACGACCTCGCGGGGATGGTCGCCGACCGCGTCGACCTCCAGTCCGACGACATCGTCTGCGTCGCGAGCACGGTCGTCTCGAAGGCCGAGGGCCGGGCCTACGACCTCGACGACTTCCCGGCCGGACCCCGCGCGACCGAGATCGCGAACCGGCTGGGCGACCTCGCGGACGAGGAGAAGGACCCACGGTTCGCCCAAGCCGTCCTCGAAGAGAGTACGGAGCTCCTGATGGACGCGCCCTTCCTCCTGACCGAGACCCGGTTCGGCCACGTCTGTGTGAACGCCGGGATCGACCGCTCGAACGTCCCCGACAACGACATCCTCCTGCTCCCGAAGTATCCGAGCGAGAGCGCCCAGGAACTCGCCGACGCGCTCGGGGTTCCAGTGATACTCACGGACACCTGCGGACGACCGTTCCGGTTCGGCCAGCGCGGCGTGGCCATCGGCTGGGCGGGGATGGACGCGAGCCTCGACTGGCGCGGTGCGCACGACCGCGACGGCCGCGAGATGGGTGTGACCGTGGAATCCGTGGTCGACGAACTCGCGGCGGCGACGAACCTCGTCGCGGGCGAGGGGGCGGGCGGGACACCCGTCTCGGTGGTTCGTGACCTCTCGCTCGACGAGGTCGGCACGAGCGACAACCTCTTTCGCGACGTCGAGGGCGACTTCGTCAGGCAGGCCCTCCGGGAGTGGTCGTATGCGGGGGATTGAACTCACGCCCGAACACCCCACCGAGCGCCTCGTCGACCTCGGCGAGACCGCCGTCGAGGCGGGCTTCGATACGGTCTTCGCGAGCCATCACTACAACAACCGTGACCCGTTCGCCGCCCTGACTCTCCTAGCCGACCGCACGGACGAGATTCGGCTGGGGCCGGGGATCACGAACCCCTACGAGACCCACCCCGTGACGCTCGCCTCGCGGGTCGCGACTCTCGACGAACTCGCCGACGGGCGGGCGGTGTTCGGGGTGGCTCCGGGCGACCCCTCGACCCTCCGGAACCTGGGGCTGGGCGAGCAACGCGGGCTCCGGTCGGTGCTCGAATCCTTCGAAGTCGCCCGCGACCTCTGGGACGGTGAGCGCGTCGACCACGACGGGGCGTTCACCGCACGCGACGCGGGGCTGAACTACGAGGCGAACCGGATCCCGGTCTACGTGGGGGCCGAGGGCCCCGAGATGTGCCGGATGGCCGCGAAACACGCCAACGGACTCCTCTTCAACGGATCCCACCCCGACGACCTCGCGTGGGCTCGCGAGCGCGTCGAGGAGGGGCTCGAAGAACGCGTCGTCGAGGGCGACTTCGACCTCGCGGCCTACGCCAGCGTGAGCGTCGCCGAGGACGAGGAGGCCGCGCGCGAGGCCGCGCGCCCGCCGGTAGCGTTCATCGCCGCCGGCGCGCCGCAGCCGGTTCTCGACCGCCACGGCATCGATCCCGACCGCGCCACCGCTATCGGCGACTCGATATCGGCAGGGGACTTCTCGAAAGCGTTCGACCGGGTGAGCGAGGAAATGATCGAGGCGTTCTGTATCGCCGGAGAACCGAGGACGGTCGAGTCACGGGTTCGGGACGTGATGACCCACGCCGACAGCCTCGTCGTGAGTTCGCCGCTCGGTCCCGACCTCGAGACGGCGATCCGGCTTACTGGCGACCTGTGCGACCGGTGTTCGGTGACGTGAGGCCGGCGGTGAGCCCGCCAAGCGCGAGGTAGCCGAACAGCCCGAAGGCGACCGCGAACAGTACGACCCCGGTGAGGATCGGGATGATGGAGAGCGGGCTGGCGAGCGCGGCCTCGACCATGAGTCGAACGAGGTCGACGACGTTGCCGAGGAGCACGACGACGATGTTTGCCATACCACGGCTACGAAAGCGGGCTATTTGTGTTTGTTCGTCCGGGACTCACTCCGTCCAGATGAGGCCCTCGAACGACGCCCGCATCACGACGTCGCGCCCTCGATGACAGACCACCGAACACGAGACGTCGTGGCGGTCGTCGTGCCCCTCCACGGCGTCGACGGTGACCTCACACGTGATCGACTCGCCGGTGCGGACGGGCGCGAGGAACTCGAACTCCATCGACCGCGCGAGCACGCCGAGGTCGCCGCCGATCTTGGTGGGAAGCGTCGCGGTGAGGAGCCCTTGCACCACGAGCCGTCCCTCCTCGTCGGGTTCGGTGTGGATCGCCTGCTGGTCGCCCGAGACCTCGCCGAAGCGCTCGACGTCCTCGCGGGTGAAGGTGCGTTCGAAGGTGTGGACGTCTCCCGGTTCGGGGTTCGCTGTGCTCGGCATGGGGCTTCTACACGGACGGTCCGGAATATTTTGTCGAAGCTACTCCCATCGGAAGAGCCGCGCCGACAGTCCGCCACCGACGACCAGCACGCCGACGAGCACCGCCACCGACCCCACCGGCCAGCCC
>NZ_QZWE01000058.1:0-5671 GCF_003602035.1 Halococcus sp. IIIV-5B
CAACAGCGGTGGCGGCGGTGGCGGGAGCGGGGCCAACACCCTCGCCTACGCTCGCGGGAGCCACTCCGCGACGCTCGACCCGCAGAACTCCACCAGCGGCGAGGTCGCGAAGGTCACCGAACAGATCTACGACACCCTGATCAACTTCAAACCCGGGAAGTCGACGCTCACGAAGGGCTTGGCGACCGACTGGAACCTCGAGGGGACGACCGCGACCCTCACCCTCCGTGAGGACGCGGTCTTCGACAACGGCGAGACGTTCACCGCCGACGACTTCGTGGCCACCTACCGGCGCTTCACGGATTCGAGCTACCAGTACTACCCGGGCGACGACTACGTCTCGGGCTACGGGCCGTTCACCCTCGGCAACTGGATCGACGACATCTCGACGAAGGGCAAGAACGAGCTCACGATCGAGCTCACCCAGAAGTACGCGCCGTTCCTCCGGAACCTCGCGATGTTCGCGGCGTCGGTGCACTCGAAGAAGGCCATCGAGTCCGAGCGCGACCTCGCGAAGAAACCGGTCGGGACGGGGCCGTTCAGCCTCGAGAACCTCGACGACGCGAACGAGGTCATCCGGCTGTCGGCCCACAAGCAGTACTGGGGGCAGGGCCCGAACGTCGACGGCGTGGTCTTCGAGACCATCGGCCAGAACTCGACGCGTGCACAGTCGCTGGCCGAAGGCGAGGTCGACATCGTCGACGGGTTGGGGGCCCAGTCCTCCCAGCAGCTCCAGTCGGCCGACGCGGCCGAGCTCCGCCAGATCGACGGCATCAACGTCGGCTACATGGCGTTCAACATGGCGTCGGTGAAGCCCTTCCAGAACAAGAAGGTCCGCCAGGCGATCAGCTACGCGATCAACACCAAGGCGATCGTCGAGAACATCTACTCGGGCTTCGCGAGCCAGGCCTCCCAGCCGCTGCCGCCGAACGTGATGGGTCACAACGGGAGCATCGACCCCTACGCCTACGACACCGAGAAGGCCCAGTCGCTGCTGGAGGAGGCGGGCTACGGCGACGGCTTCAGCTTCGAGCTCTCGACGTTCAAGAACCCACGGGGCTACAACCCCTCGCCGCTCCCGACGGCCCAAACCGTGAAATCGAACCTCTCGGAGGTCGGGATCGAGGTCTCGGTCAACCAGATGTCGTTCGACCCGTTCCTGACCTACACCCAGGAGGGCAAACACGACGCGTGTTTCCTCGGCTGGTACACCGACAACGCCGACCCGGACAACTTCATGTACGTTCTCCTGGACCCACAGGTCGAGGAGGACAAGCTCACCCAGGGCCAGGATTGGGTGAGCTTCGACACCGAGGGCTACAACACCTCCAACGTCTCGGGCTGGGCCAACCGGGACTACATGACCCTCGTCGGGGACGCCCAGTCAACCTACGACACGGCCACCCGGAAGAAGAAGTACAAACAGGCCAGCCAGATCGCCCACGACGAGGCACCGTGGGTCTTCATGGACTACGCGAAGGAACTCCGCGGGGTCAACAACCGCGTGAGCAACTACACCCCCGCCGCGATCAGCGGGCCCTACCTCAACCTCGTCACGCTCGATGGGTGAGCCACGCGGTGCACACGCGCTCTACGGGGTGGCCGCCTGATGGTCTCGGTGCGCTTCATCGCCAAGCGTCTGTTGTTGCTCGTCCCGGTGCTGTTCGGGGTGGCGACGGTGGTCTTCGCCATCCTCCAGCTCTCGCCGGGCAACCCCGCACGGGTGATCGCGGGTCAGCGCGCCTCGCAGGCGTTCGTGAATCAGGTCGAACAGCAGCTCGGGCTCGACGACCCGATATGGGTGCAGTACGGTCGCTTCCTCGCCGACGTCGCGCAGTTCGACCTCGGTCAGTCGTACACCATCCAGCGCAACACGCCGGTGACGACGATCCTCGCCAACAAGCTGCCGGTGACGATCGAGCTCGCCTTCTACGGCCAGCTCATCGGTATCCTGCTCGGGATCCCGTTGGGGATCATCAGCGCAGTCAACCAGGACACCATCACCGACCACCTCACCAGAGTGGGTGCCCTCTCCGGGATCAGCATCCCGATCTTCTGGAGCGGCCCGCTCGTCATCCTAGTGTTCTCGCAGGTGCTCGGTTGGCTCCCCACCAGCGGCCGGATCGACTCCCAGGCCTTCTCGATCGAGCCCATCACGGGGCTGATCACGGTGGATACGTTCATCCAGGGCGTCCAGCAAACGGTCACGACGGGTTTCGACCCCGCGAACTTCGCGCCGTTCTTCTCGGCGGTGGACCACATGATCCTGCCGGCGCTCACGATCGGGATCTACTCGATGGCGCTGATCTCGCGGATGATGCGGTCGTCGATGCTCGAGGTCATCAGGCAGGACTACATGCGCACCGCGCGGGCGAAGGGCCAGGGTGCGAAGATCACGATCATGAAACACGGGCTCCGCAACGCGCTGATCCCCGTCATCACCGTGATCGGGATCCAGTTCGGCTCGCTGCTCGGCGGTGCGGTGCTCACCGAGACGGTGTTCGGGATCGGCGGTATCGGCACCCTCCTGGTACAGGCGATCGAGGTGGGCGACTACCCCGTGGTGCAGGGCACGGTGCTGGTGTTCGCGTTCCTCTTCACGCTCGTGAACCTCGGCGTCGACATCACCTACTCCGTGCTCGATCCGAGGATCCAGCAATGAACGTCCCCACTGAAACGGAGGGGGCGCGATGAGCACCGAAACCGAGGTGGGGGCCACCAAGTCGCGGGGGCTCTTCGACCGCCTTCGGGCGTCGCCGTTCCTCTCGGACCTCCTCTCGAATCGGCTGGCGCTCGCGGGGCTCACCATCATCGTCGTGATGGTCGTGGTCGCGCTCTACGCCAAGCTGTTCATCGGCCTCGAAGCCATCTCACTCACCCAGTTCGGTCAGAACCCGCCGCGCCAGGCACCCGGCTGGTGGGTCCACCTCTTCGGGGATCCGAGTGCGACCCTCCAGCCCGTCGGCTTCCTGGACTACCCGTTCGGCACCGACGGCCAGGCCCGTGACATCTTCCCGCGCGTGCTCTACGGCGCGTGGTACGCCATGCTCTACGGCACGATCACGGTGGGGATCTCGACGGTCGCCGGCGTGGGGCTCGGGATCGTCGCGGCCTACTTCGGCGACATCACCGACAACGTCGTGATGCGGACGATGGACGTCCTGCTCGCGTTCCCCTCGCTCCTGCTCGCGCTCGCGCTGGTCGCCATCTTCCCCGACGACCTCGGGCTCTGGCGGGCGGTCGCGGCGCTCACGCTGGTCTACACCCCGCGGTTCGCCCGCGTGATCCGCGGCGCGGCGCTCGCGGTGCTCGAAGACGAGTACGTCGACGCCACCGAGTCGCTCGGCGCGACGAGCCCCCGGATCATCGTCCGGCACATCCTGCCGAACTGTCTCGCGCCCATCACGGTCCAGAGCACCCTCAACTTCGGGCTGGCGATCATCGACCTCGCCGCGCTCTCGTTCCTCGGGTTCGGTGCGGCCACCGGTACGCCCTCGTGGGGCCTGATGCTCTCGAACGGCGTGGACCAGGGGCTGCTCACCGGGCAGTGGTGGTGGTCGTTCTTCCCTGGCCTCCTGCTCGCGCTCACCGTGCTCGGGTTCAACTTGCTCGGGGACGGGATGCGCGACGCACTCGACCCCCGGATGCGCGAGGCCATCGACTGAGGTGGACCTCCAGGAATGGCTCCTCGTTCGAGCCCGCCTTCTCGGCACCGCCGCGGCGGTCGGTGTCCTCGCCGGCGGCCTCGCCGTGCTCGGCCTCTCGTTTCTCAGAAACCTCGATTTCGCCAGCACGCAGACGTTCGCGGTCGGCGCGCTCGTGCTCGGTTTCGGCGTGCTCGGCTGGTCGGGGTCGGTGCTCGCGGGCCGCGGTATCGAGTCGCTTCAGACCTATCTCGACGCCGACTCTGACTGGACCGAGGCGGATTCACGGCGCGCCATGACACGGATTTCGGGGTTCGGGGCGGGCGTGATGGTCGGCGTCGTCGTGGTGACGGTCGCCATCGGGTAAGCAGAGCACCCGCCTCAATGAACCGTTATCCGACAGGAACCCCTCCTCGAATCGATGAGCCGTCAGATCCTCCTCGGGGCCAGCGTGGTATCGGTCACCGTCGGGGTGGCACTCCTCGTCCGACCCGCCACCACGGATCGACACCGGGACGTCGGCTCGCTCGCCGGCGCGTCGGTACCGGGTACGTTCGGCACCGCGACGACCCGCCTCAACGGTGTCGTCCTCGTTCTCGTCGGCTTGGTGCTCCTCGTCTCGTCTCTCACCGACTGAGACGAACGTTTTCGCCGCCCGCCTCGCCGAAGCGCTCGCCGTCCTCGTCCCGTTCGTAGACCGTCTCCCCGCGAACCATCGTCAGTTTCGGGAAGACGCCGTTCCGGCCCTCGAACGGGGTCCAGCCGGCCTTCGAGTAGCGTTCCTCGCCACGGATCTCGAGCGGCGAGTCGGGGTCGACCAGCACGAGGTCGGCGTCCCGACCTGCCTCGACCCGGCCCTTCCGCGGGAGGTCGAAGACGGCGGCGGGGTTCGCGGCCGTGAGGTCGCGGACGCGTTCGTAGCTCAGGCGATTCTGACGGGCTTCCTCCAGTAGGAGTGGGAGCGCGGTCTCGACGCCCGGCACCCCGCTCGGAGCGTCCCAGATCCCTGCGTTCTTCTCGGCGCGGGTGTGGGGTGCGTGGTCGGTCGCGATCACGTCGACCGTCCCGTCCCGAACGCGGTCGTAGACCGCGGCCCGCCGTTCCTCGCTCCGGAGTGGGGGATTCATCCGCCCGAAGGTGCCCAGGTCGTCGAGGTCGTCGCGCGAGAGCAGGAGGTGGTGGGGTGTGACCTCGCAGGTCATCCCCGCCTCGTGGGCGGCGTCGACGCCTTCAGGAGTACTCGTGTGGGCGATGTGCACCCCCGAGCCAACCTCCCGACCGACCGCACACGCGCGCTCGACGGCGACGGCCTCGGCCTCGGCGGCTCGGTAGGCGCTCCAGGCGTCGGCGTCGTCGCGCTCGGTCGCACTTTCGTCGAATAGGGTCGCATCCTCGGCGTGGACGGTCACGGGGACCTCGTGGTCGGCGGCCTCGCGGGCAGCTGTTGTGAACAGATCGGCGTCGATACCCATCTCACCCGTGGAGTCGGCGAGGAACACCTCGCCGAGCGCGAACAGCGGCCGCTCGAACAGTTCCTCGGGGTGCCAGTCGGGCGTGACGCCGCCGTTGATCCCGAAATCCACGAGCGAGTCGGCCGCGAGGTCGGCCTTCGCGTCGAACCCCTCCCCCGTGACCGTCGGCGGCTCCGTGTTCGGCTGGTCGACGACCGTGGTGACCCCGCCCGCTGCCGCCGACCGGCTTCCCGTGGCCCAGGTCTCCTTCTCGGGGAATCCCGGCTCCCGGAAGTGGACGTGGGTGTCGATCATCCCCGGCAGGAGGAGGTCGCCGTCGGCGTCGATCACCCGCTCGTCGGCGCGCGGGTCGAGGCCGCCCTCGACGGCGGCGATCCGTTCGCCGTCGACGCGGACGTCGCGCCGGCGGCCGTCGGCGAGCGTCGCGTTCGTGATGAGCATACCGCAGTCACCGCGTCCGCGGGCCTAAGCCTCCCGGTCGCCGGTCGTCTTCCCTCCACCTTCGACGAGCGCCGTCTCGACCGCCCGCACGACGGCTCCCGGCTCGCTCTCCCC
>NZ_QZWE01000059.1:0-5401 GCF_003602035.1 Halococcus sp. IIIV-5B
CGCGCGAACGGGGGAAGTGTGGGGGAGGGGTGGAACCGGTCGACGCGCCCGTTCGGGACGAGGCCCGGACGGTACTTAATTCCGCGTCAGACACCCGCATGACAAATCGGCGGGGGTGGCGTTCACCGTGACGGCGGCGGGTCAGCCCTCGTACTCGTCGAGCTGCGTTCGTGAGGTCTGGCCGGTGAGCTCGTCGAAGTCGATGCCGTCGGAGAGGGCGGTCTCCTTCTTGACGCGGTAGTTGCCGCCGTCGGTGACGTAGCAGTCGCCGGGGTGGAAGAAGTACCAGTCCTCGCGGTCGAAGCGCACCCCTATCCGGGGTTTCGCGCCGAAGCTCCGCGCGAAGAAGACGAGCGCCTCCACCTCCTCGCCCGTGAGGTAGATCGGGTTTCCCGAGGAGGATTTCGCCTCGATGGCGTAGAACGTGTCGCCGTTGCCCGCGAGCACGTCGGGGAGTTCGCGCTCGGTGGCGCTGCCGCTCGCGGGCGCGCGCATCACCGCGAAACCCGCCCCGTCGAGCCGGTTGACGAGTTCGCGTTCGACCCGGTCGCCCTTCGCGTGCGACATCGTTACCGAGGCCCCGGTGGGTCGATGTGGGCTGCGTGCGCGGCGCTCCGCGAGCGTGATCGGTCCGTGGACGGAGCGCGTCGTGAGTGTGTGGATGCCATCAGTAGGTGTCGATGTCGAGACCTTCGATCCGGTCGAAGTGCTCGACGTTTCGCGTCAGTACCGGTTCGTCGTGGACCAACGCCGTGGCTCCGATCATCACGTCGCTGGTTTCGATCCGCTCACCACCGGAGAGGAGTGCGGCGCTGAGTTCGCCCGCCCGCATCGCTACGCTCCTGTCGAACGGGAGTTCGTGGATCCCATCGAGAAGTTCGCCGACCCGCGTTCGTTCGCTCTCGGTCGCGTCCGCGAGGTGGACCCCCTCCCAGAGCTCCATCACGGAGACCGACGAGACCTTGCCGGTTCCGGTGGCGTCGATCGCCTCGATGTACTCGGTTGCGGTCGGGTTCTCGCGTACGTCCCCGCGAAGAACGTCGACCAGGAACGTGGTGTCGAGTATCATTCGGACGACGAGTGCTCCGCCGTCCGCTCGTCGAGCGCGTCGGCGACCGCCCGAACGCGAGCGCGGCGGTCGTCGGTGCGTTCGGCTCGCCGCTCCGCGATGGTGGTGTCGAGTTCGTCGGCGGTCCCCTCGTCGAGAACGCCGACGTACTCCGCGAGGTGGATGCCCGGCGTCAGCCGACGAACCGCGTCGCTGAAGCTCTCACCCTCGCGTTTGGCCGCTTCGAGCCGTTCGTAGGCGTCGTCGGCGAGCGAGATGGTCTTCGTCCCCATATGTCTGTGTACGTACGTACACGAACTAAACGATGACGCCGGAGTTCCTTCGGCGTGGCTCACGTCCCGTGGTCCCAGCTCCCCATGTACTCGGTCTGGGTGTCAGTGAGTTCGTCGAGCGCGATCCCCTCGGCGTCGAGTTTGATCTCGGCGACCTCGCGATCCAGCTCGTCGGGCACGTCGTGGACCCCGGGTTCGTAGCTCGATTCGGTGAGTTCGCGAACCGAGACGGCCTGCACGCCGAAGGACTGGTCCATCACCTCGACCGGGTGGCCGAGCGCCACCGGCGCGGCGAGGTTTACTAACCGGCCCTCCGCGAGCACGTTGAGCCGTCTCCCATCACCGAGCGCGTACTCCCGAACGCCGGGCCGGACTTCACGGTCGTCCGTGGCGAGGTCCGAGAGCGCGTCGAGGTCGATCTCGATGTCGAAGTGGCCCGCGTTGGCGAGCAGTACCCCATCCTTCATCGACTCGAAGTGGTCGCGGGTGATCACGTCACGGTTCCCGGTAGTCGTAATGAAAACGTCGCCGACGGCGGCGGCCTCGTCCATCGAGAGGACGTCGTAGCCCTCCATGTGGGCTTCGAGCGCGCGACGTGGGTCGACCTCCGTGACGACGACCTTCGCGTTCTGGCCGGCGGCCTTCTTCGCCACGCCGCGGCCGCAGAAGCCGTAGCCCGCGACGACCACCGTTTTCCCCGCCCACGAGAGGTTGGTGGTCATCGCGATGGCGGCGAGCGAGGACTCACCGGTCCCGTGAACGTTGTCGAAGAGGTGTTTCATCGGGGTGTCGTTCACCGCGAACACCGGGTAATCGAGCGCGCCGTCGTCGTCCATCGCGCGGAGGCGGTGGACGCCGGTCGTCGTCTCCTCACAGCCGCCCAAAATCGAGTCGATGAGGTCGGGGTGATCCTCGTGGATCGCGGCGACCATGTCCATGCCGTCGTCGACGGTGATAGTCGGTTCGTGGTCGATGACGGCCTCGATGGCGGCGTAGTACTCGTCGTCGTCGACGCCGCGCTCGGCGTAGGAGGTGATGGAATCGTTGGCGTCGAGCGCCGCGCTGACGTCGTCGTGGGTCGAGAGCGGGTTACACCCGGTGATGGCGATCTCCGCCCCGCCCGCCGCGAGGGTCTCGGTGAGGACAGCCGTGGTGGCCTCGACGTGCATCGCCATCCCGAGGCGTTCGCCCGCGAGGGGTTGCTCGGCCTCGAACTCCTCGCGGAGCGCGTCGAGGATCGGCATGTGTTCGCGGGCCCAGTCGATCTTCTGCCGGCCCGACTCCTGGCTCGCCGCCGGGTCGTCGAGGCGGTCGGTGATCGGAGATGCGGTCATGCTCGTATCGAGAGCCAGCGGGCTCAAAACCCTACCGAAGCCCGGTGCGCCGACCCCCGAGAACTCGCCCCGAAGGTACCGAACGCGCTCACCGCCGCAACAATGGTGGAGTTTATATGTCCCCGAACCGCTTCCGAACGCTAACGACGAGATGACGTCGAAATCCATCCTCGCGGTCGTGATCGCCGTGGCCGTTCTGTTGTCGGGTTGTGCCGGACTCGCCGGGCTCGGTGGGGAAGAGACCGCCGCACCCACGTCGACGCCGATCGAAGGCACGGCGGCTGGTGGGGCCCCGACGGGAGGCGACAACGCGACCGAGACGACCGTCGAGACCACGACGGCGGCCACGACGACCGTGGCGGCCACTCCGACGACTCGCGCCGCGACGTCGACGGCGACCGGAACCACGACATCGACTGTGACGCCGACAGCGACAACGACGCCGACGCCGACCAGCACCGCGACTGCGACATCGACCGCCACGAGCACCGCGACACCGACCCCAACGTCGACGGCGACCGACGCGCCGACCTCGACGGGTACCGAATCCGGGTCGGTCGTGGAGCGGCCCGAGGGACTGGACGACTCCCAGCGATATCTGATCGTGCGGGCGGTCGGGAGCCGCGAATCCTACTACCGGATCTACGTCCCCGGAAGCATCGAACTCGGGCCCGAGGCTGACCGCGAGGGTGCCGACCACCCGGACCGGACGATCTCCCAGACCGAGACGTACATTCAGGGCTACGTCGGTGACGGCGGCGTCGACAGCTACGTCACGAGCGTCTCGCCGGGCGTGATGGTCAACGACGGCAACGCGACGCTGGCGGTCTACGAGGACGGCGAACGGACCGACACGTTAGAACCCGGCGACGGACTGAGGGGTGACACGATCGCGCCGACGACACTCCCGCCGCCCAACGACTCCGAGAACGTCGTCCGGGTCGAGGCCGTCGGGAGCGGTGAGTCCACGTACATGCTGTCGGCGACCGAGGAACTCACGCTCGGCAACGAGGCCGACGTTCCCGCCGAGGCCGACCGCCCGGACGGCCGTTCCATCGCCGATAGCAACGGTGTCAACGGCTTCGTCGGTGACGGTGGCGTCGACAGCTACCGGACGACGGGCGAGGTCGATTATCTCAGCAACGACGGCAACGCGACGCTTCGGGTCTCCGTCAACGGCGAGCCCTGGAACACGGTCGAACCGGGCGAGTCGGTCGGCGACCGCTGAGCGTCGAGCGACGATTCGGGATCGAACCGCGGCACGCGGGGCCGGTAGACCTTTACCCGGACGGCGACTCGAACGTGACACTCACCCGATGAACGCAGATAGCCGCCCCGAAACCTCCTCCTCCGAACCGACTCCGACCCGCCGCCGCCTGCTCGGGACCGTCGCAGCCGGCACGCTCGCCGGGGTGACCGGTGGTCTCGGCGGGGTCGGCACGGGTCGTGCGACGCGCGCTCGACAGCAGGAGGCGGTGGTGCCGGGCGGTCCGTCGGTCGGGCTCGAAACCGTCACCGACGAGTTCGAGGAGCCGATCGACTTCGCCGCGCCGACGGGCGACGACCGGTGGTTCGTGCTCGAACGCGCGGGCCAGGTCTACGTGGTCGACGACGACGGCAGGCGGGACGAGCCGTTCATCGACATCGCCGACCGGATGACCCCCGTCGAGGGCGAACAGGGTGCGCTGGGGCTCGCCTTCCACCCCGAGTTCGCGGACAACGGCCGGTTCTACCTCCGCTACAGCGAACCCCCGACCGAGGAGACGCCCGACCCCTACTCGCACAACGCGGTGCTCTCCGAGTTCACGACGACCGACGACGGGTCGAGCGGCGACCCCGACTCCGAACGCCAGCTCATCTCCGAGCCCGAACCCCAGAGCAACCACAACGGCGGTGCGGTAGCGTTCGGTCCGGACGGCTACCTCTACGCCTCGCTCGGCGACGGCGGCAAGGGCGGCGACACCGGCACCGGCCACGCCGAGGACTGGTACGACGCGAACGAGGGCGGCAACGGGCAGGACGTCACCGAGAACCTCCTCGGGAGCATCCTCCGGATCGACGTCGACGGTGAATCGGACGGCAAACCCTACGGCATCCCCGAGGACAACCCGCTCGTTGGACAGGAAGGTCTCGACGAGCACTTCGCCTGGGGCTTTCGCAACCCCTGGCGGATGGGCTTCTCGAACGGCGATCTCTACGTCGCCGACGTCGGCCAGTCGGAGTACGAGGAGGTCGACATCGTCGAGAACGGCGGGAACTACGGCTGGAACGTCAGGGAGGGCACCCACTGTTACGGCACGAGCGACGACAACTGCCCGAGTTCGACCCCGGACTCGGTCCGGGGCGGCGAACCGCTCATCGACCCCGTCATCGAGTACCCGCACGTCAGGGACGGCCAGCCGATCGGGGTCTCGGTCATCGGCGGCTACGTCTACGACGGGTCGGTCGACGCGCTCGCCGGTCAGTACGTCTTCGGCGACTACCTCTTCGGCGGCTCCGACGCCGGCGCGCTGTTCGCCGCCACGCCGAGCGAGGGCGACGACCTCTGGTCGTTCACGAAGCTCGACGTCGCCACGACCGACGACGGCGAACTGAACGGCGCGCTCATCGCGATCGGTCGGGACAACGACGACGAGCTCTACGCCCTCACCCGGGGCGACGACGGCGGCGGCGTCCACCGACTCGTCCCCGCCTCGGAGGCGAGCGGCGGGTCCGCGAACCAGACG
>NZ_QZWE01000005.1:0-166412 GCF_003602035.1 Halococcus sp. IIIV-5B
CCCCTCTCCCCTTCCTCCACTTCCGGGGTTCCTCCACCTTGATATCGACCGTCCGAGCCGCGCCGCCGTCTCAGGCGTCGGCCGTCCCGTGGACCTGGTCGCGGACCGCCGAGACGACGTCCGGTTCGGCCATCAGCGCCAGCCGGTCGCCGGGCTCGACTTCGGTCCTCGGCAGCGGGATCGTCATCGGCTCGCCCGCGCGACCGTGGGCGTAGATGCGAGCGTCGTCGGGGATCTCGAGCGCCACGACGCGCTCGCCAACCACCGGGGAGTCCTCGGGGACGACGAGCACGATCGCCGAGAGGTGCTCGGTGACGTCGGCGAGCACACTGAAATCGCCGCCGAGCAGTGCGGTCTTCGCCCCGGCCGCGCCGAGCTGCTCGGGGTAGATGATCTCGTCGACGCCCTCGCTGTACTTGCGGTAGACGTCCTCGGTGAACTCGTCGCTGATCCGGAGGACGGTGCGACAGCCGTGGTCGTTGCCCACCCGACAGACCTCGAAGTTGACCTCGGGGTCGCCGGTGAGGCCGCCGACCGCGTCCGCGGTTTCGAGGTCGGCCGATTCGAGCACCGCCTCCGAGGCCCCGTCGCCCTCGATCACGTCGAGCCCCGCCCCGCGAGCCCGTTCGACCTTCTCGGGGTCGTTCTCGACGACGGTCACCTCGTGGCCCTCCGTGTCGAGGATCTGTGCGGTTCGGATCCCGACGCGACCGTACCCCACCAGTACGCAGTTCATACCCCCTCTTGCGCACCGGGGATGAAAACCCTACCTGGTCTCGTATGAATGCCTTGCCAAGTCGTCGCCAACCCCTATGTACTCCCCGCAAGAATGGGCGCACGATGACGAAGATCGCTATTACCGGTGCGGCGGGCAACGTTGGGCGAGTCCTCGTTGAGGGGTTCGACGACCACGAGGTCACGCCGCTCACCTTCGAGGAAGCGGACGACCTGGAGTCGGTCGTCTGTGACATCACCGACCGCGAGGCGTTCGTCGAGGCGCTCGACGGCCAAGACGTCCTGATCCACCTCGCGGGCAATCCCTCGCCCTACGCCGAGTGGGACGACCTGAAGGACCCCAACATCGACGGGGTCTACAACGCCTACCACGCCGCGATCGAGAACGACCTCGACCGGGTGGTGTTCGCGAGCTCGAACCACGCCGTCAACATGGACGACACCTCCGACACCGCCGAACCCGAGACGATGGCCGCCGACGCGCCCACGGTCTACCCCGAGACCGCTGGCCGGCCTGACTCCTACTACGGCGTCTCGAAGGTCGCGGGCGAGGCGCTCGGCGACTTCTTCTCGAAACGCTACGACATCGAGGCCGTCAGCGTTCGTATCGGCTGGCTGATGACCGAGGACGAACTCGACGAGTCCCAAGAGACCGCGGACAGCGACTACCCCGAGGACGCCGCTCGGTTCGGGCGCGCGATGTGGCTCAGCCACCGCGACTGTCGGGACGTCTTCGAGTCCGCCGCCACCGCCGAGGTCCCGGACGAACCGCTGGTGGTCCACGGGATCTCGCGCAACGACGACCGCTACCTCTCGCTGACCGAGACCCAGCGCACCATCGGCTATCGGCCACGCGACAACGCGAGCGAAACGCTCGAAAACTGATCGTTCGGGACGGGAGAGCGACTGATTACTCGATGTGGCCTTCGCGCCGGAGCTGGTCGGCGTCCTGGTCCTCGTAGCGCCACTCGATCGTGCCCTTCTCGTCCTGCCAGTCCCAGGGTTCGATGATCACGACGTCGCCCTCGTTGATCCAGACCCGATACTTCATTCGACCGGGGATCCGCCCCATGCGCTCTCTCCCGTCCATACACCGTACGCGGACGTGGTTGCCACCGTTGTGCTCGGTGACGACACCGAACACCTGGTTGTCGTCCGGCATTCGGAGGTTCTTTCGTCCGGATCCTTCGCTCATACGTCCCGATAGGTGACATGGACCCTTAAGCCATTGGAAACGCTCGGTAGCGTTTGCCACGCCCGCGATGGAGGGGAACCGATCCGATGGATTGGTGCGCCCAGGGTCGGTACGGGTTCGAACTGTGCCCCCGAACGACTCCACGACCCCGTTCGCGAGCACCGAGGCGTACTACGCCGACCACCGGCCGGGCTACGGCGAGTCCGCCGTCGAGTACCTCCGACATCGATTCGACCTCGACGACGGGTCGCGCGTGCTCGACCTCGGTTGCGGGGCCGGTCAGGTCGCGGTCCCGGTCGCGTCACACGCCGGATCGGTCCTCGGGATGGACCCGAACCCGGTGATGCTCCGGGAGGCCGATGCGCGCGCTCGCCGCGCTGGACGGGAGAACCTGGAGTGGGTCGTCGGCTCGGACGCCGAACTGACGGGGGTCGAGGGCCCCTTCGATCTCGTCACGATGGGGCGCTCGTTTCACTGGATGGACCAAGCGCGAACCCTCGAACGGGTCCACGAGCTCACCGACCCCGGGGGCGGTGTCGCGCTCCTCACCAACCGCGAGTGGATCACGAGAGGGACCAAGGACTGGCAGGACGTGGTCTACGTCCACGTCGGCGAGTACATCGAGGACCTCCCCGACCGAACCGGCCCGATCGAGTACGACGACCCCTGGGACGAACTCGTCGCGACGTTCGGATTCACCGGAGTCGAGACCGCGACCTTCGAGTTCGAGCGCACCTGGGACGTCGATTCGGTCGTCGGCTACCTTTTCTCGCTCTCCTTTTGCTCGCCGGCCACCGTCGGGGACGAGAAAGGGGCGTTCGAGGCGGCCCTCCGTGCGCGGCTCGACGCGTTCGACGAACCGCTCGTCCAGGACGCCGCCGTGACGGTGGTCACCGGCAAGCGATAGCTCCGGCCACCGAAAGCGGCTTTCGCCGTCGCGGGCTACTCGTCCCATGCACGTCGTGGCCAACGCGGCGATGAGCGCCGACGGGAAGCTCTCCTCGCGCCGACGCGAGCAGGTCGTGATCAGCGGGCCCGAGGACTTCGCGAGAGTGGACGCCCTGCGAGCGTCGTGCGACGCGGTGCTCGTCGGGGTCGGCACGGTGCTCGCCGACGACCCTCATCTGACCGTCGAGGACCCCGACCTGCGCGACGAACGGCGCGCGCGCGGCGACCCCGAGCACCCCGCGCGGGTCGTGGTCGACACACGCGCGCGCACGCCGCCCGAGAGCCGGATCCTCGACAGCGAGGCCTCGACCCACGTGCTCGTCGGCGAGGCGGCCCCCGAGGACCGCCGATCGGCGCTCCGTGAGGCCGGCGCGCACCTCGTCGAGGTCGGCGACGACCGAGTAGATCTCACGTCGGGGTTCGCGGCGCTCGAAGCCGAGGGGATCGACCGACTGATGATCGAGGGCGGCGGCGAGGTCCTGTTCTCCGTGTTCGAGGCGGGCCTGGTCGACGAACTCTCGGTCTTTCTCGGCTCGCTGGTCATCGGCGGCCGCGACGCCCCGACCCTCGCCGACGGGGACGGCTTCGTCGACGATTTCCCCCCACTCGAACTCGATGGCGTCGAGCAACTCGACGACGGCGTGCTGTGTCGCTACGCGGTCGGGTGAATCCGTCCTGCGCGTCGAGGAAATCCATCGCGATCGATGGACGAGCGCGATGGGCGAACACCGAGATGTTTCGGTCTCAGCTCTCAGTTCGTGCGAGTTCCGTTTCGTTCACTGGAGACCGCTCCGACGGGTCGCTGGCATCGAAGACTTCGGTCGCTAGCCATGCCTCGGCCCGTCGAAGGCGATATCGAAGCGTCGATTCCGGGATCTCCGTTTCGGCCGCGAGGTCCGAAAGATGGGTCTCACGCGGGGTTTCGTAGTACCCCGCGGCGACAGCGGCTTCGAGCGCCGCACGCTGTTCGTACGGGAGGCCGGTTGTCGTGACCCCACCGTCACTCCGGTCGGTGGGACGCTGGAGCCTGTCGAACTGGAGGGAGACGCCGCTCGAAACCCGATCGTCGAGTTTCTCGTACAACTCGCCGAGTTCTTCCTCGGCTTGGATCAGGAGTCGCCACTCGGTCCGGTTCCCACGGCGCAGCGTGTCGAACAGCACGTTCGAGTCGAGCGTCGACGCGGCGATATCCAACACCGTGTGACACGCGCCGGGTTCGGTGGCGTAGGTGCTGATCGTTCGATTCGTTGGGCCCCGTTCGAGAACATCGTACTCCCACGCGCCAGCACAGTCGTCGTGGGCAGTCACACACCGATCGCCGTGGTCGGTCGTACTGTACACCTCGTCGAGCGCGTCCATCGCCGACTGCGGACCAGTGACCCGATCGACGAACCAGAGACCGTCGTCCGTTCGGCGGATCGTCTCCGACGTGGCGACCGCCTCCGGATTCTCGATGAAGAGATCCACCACCGGATTCACCCCTCGGTCGTGGGTCAGCGTGATACCGAGTTCCTGCATACTGAGTAGTGGTGAATCACGGGGATACACCTGACGCTGCATCCGTCGCCACGGTCAATCATCTTGACTCTCCGACGACGGTGGACCGGTGGCCTCTCGACTGTTCCGCCCGAGGAGCGTTCGGGGACCGAGGCTCCCAGTCAGCGTGCGCCACTCGATCAGCAGGAATCCCAAAACTATGACGACGAACCCGGCGAGCGTCGTCGGGGTCACCTGCTCGTTCAAAAGTAGCCATCCCACGACCGCCGCGACGACCGGGTTCAGGTAGGTGAGGAGGTTCGTCCGAACCGGTCCGATCGTATCGATGAGCCAGAGGTAACATGGATACCCGAGTCCGGTCGAGAAGATCCCGACATAGAGCACTGCGGTCAATCGTGACCCCGTCCAAGCGATCGACCCTGCCGGTTCGCTCAACAGGAGGCTCGCACCGTGGAGCAAGACCGCGCCGAGCACCATCCCCCAGAGGGCGACTGTGATCGACCCGGAATCGGGTTCGGCTCGTTTGAGGAGCACGCTGCCCAGCGAGGTTACGGCCGCCGCACCCAAGACGAGCGCCTGCCCGGTCGCATCCCCACCGAGCAGGTTCGACGGGTTCGGGTCGACGACGACTACCACGCCGACCAACCCAACCGCGACGCCGAGCCAACCGCTCGGCGAGAGTCGCTCGTTCGCCAGCAGGAAGTACGAGTAGACGGGCGCGAAGATCGCCATGAAACTGAAGAGGATCGCGGCGAAGCCCGCCGAAACCGTCTGTTGGCCCGAGAACAGCAATAGGTTCTCCAAAGCCACGATGAACAGTCCGAACGCACCGATCCCGTAGAGGTCGTTTCGGCTCTGTGGCACCACTCGATCGTTCGACAGGGCGACAACGCCGAGGAGCAGGATGGCCCCGATATCGAATCGGAGCGCGGCGTAGAACGCGGGTGGGACCGGGCCAACCGCCGCCCGGACACCCACGAACTGGGTCCCGAAGAACAGCGTCGTCAAGACGAACGCCCCGAGCTTTTTCGCGGTGCTCGTCACTCTTCTTTGCTCCTGTCCGGTCGCGGTGATGAGAGTACTATCATCGGGAGTGAGTAGCGGACGGATCGGGTTGAACACCGGTTCGTGCTATACCGAACACGAATACATTCGGGTAGAGAACGAACTCCGATTCACGAGATGGGTGGAAGTTCCATCACGTCTCGAACCCGTTCGAGGCGCGAACTCGGACGGAATTGATAACCAACCATATCATGCCCGAACCAAATCACTCCGACCGCGACGAGGCGATCGAGACGCTGTTCTACACGCCGCTGAAGCGACGCCGGAGCGTCTCCCAGGAACTGTTCGACGACCACTGGAAGGACGCCCACGGACCGCTGGTGCTCGCCTCCCCGGGCTCCACCAGTATATTCAATACCACCTCGCCCACGACGAGGGACGGCTCTGGCCCTCGACACCGGGCGTCAGCCGCGAGATCGAGGCCGACGAGCAGATCGATGGCGTTGCCGTGCTGGCGTTCGAATCGATGGACGAACGGGAGGCGTGGGTCGAGAACGGCGATGTGCTGATGGTCGACGAACAGAACGCCTTCGAGGAGACCATCGGCTACGAAACCATCGACGGGAACTCGACGACCCACGTCGATCACCGGCGAGACCCGGCTCCGAACGGCGACGACGACTACGAATCGTTGCACGTCCTCTTCCGGAAGAACGAGGGGACGTCCATCGAGCAATTCCACGAGTACATCGCCGAGGAGTTCGTGCCATCACTGGCCGAAAGCGACGACCTGCTTCGCCTCCGGAGTCACCTGATCGAGGGGTACGACAACTCTATCGACCAGCCGCCGGCACCGAACGTCTCTCACGACGCACCACCCGAAAAACAGTATCAGGCAGCGCTCGACATCGCGTTCGACGACCGACTCGCGCTCGAACGCTTCTTCGACTCGTCGGCGTACACCCGAACCGAGGAGCGGCAGCCGGAGTACATCGAACGGATCCACGCCTTCCCGGTTCGGAACACCTACGTTCACAACTACGACGGCGAGATGACGATCGCGGGCCAACGTGGCGCGACGGTCGCCGAAACCATCGCGGACATCGGTGCGCGCAACCAGACCACCGACGAGACCCTCGACCACTTCCGGAAGTAGTCGAATCAACCCAGTGGCCGACCGGCGACGATACCGTGGGGGAACGTTCCGAGGCCGAGACGGCAGCCGCGCCACCCCGACGCTCGCCACTGGCTCGGGTTCCATCGACGGCCGTCTCGAATTCGACAGCATCGACCATCGGAACGGTGGAGTGGTGTGTCGCTACGCGGTTGGCTGAAACCAGGGCCGCAGTGAAGGGCCGTCAGTCGTCGTCGGCGAACGCGGCTTCCGCTTCCGGTGCGGGTTCGTCGTGGGTTTCGAGATAGTCGTCGGCGTCGAGTGCGGCCTTCGCACCCATGCCGCCGGCGGTGACGGCCTGCTGGTAGTGCGAGTCGACGACGTCGCCCGCGCCGAAGATGCCGGGAACGCCGGTTCGGGTCTGACCGCCGCCGGTGCCGCCCTCGGTGTGGAGATAGCCCGTGGCGTCCATCTCGACGCCCGTTCCCTGGAGGTAGCTGGTGTTTGGGGTGTGACCGATGGCGAGGAACACCGCGCCGACGTCGAGGTCGTATTTTTCAGTATCCGGGTCGTCGCGTTTCTCGCTCGGACGCCCGTCGGGGTGAGTGAGAAGCGAGACACCGTCGATCCCGCCTTCGGGGGTGCCGTGGATCTCGTCGAGTTCGGTGTTCTTTCTGACCTCGACCTCGCCAGCCTCGACGTGCTCTTCTAGCCTATCGATCCAGTAGTCCTCGGCGCGGAAGGCCTCGCGGCGGTGGATCAGGTGGACTTTGGAGGCGAACTTCGTGAGGAAGCTGGCCTCCTCCATGGCGGCGTCGCCACCGCCGACGACGACCATCTCCTCGTCGCGGAAGAACGCGCCGTCGCAGGTCGCACAGGTCGAGACGCCGTAGCCCATGAGGTCGTCCTCGCCGGGGACGCCGAGGGTGCGTGCGCTGGCACCGCTGGCGACGATGACCGCGTCGGCGATGAGCGACTCCCCACTGTTCAGGGTGAGTTCGAACGGCCGACCCGAGTCGTCGACGTCCTCGACGACGCCGTGGCGGACGTCGGCCCCGAAGTTCTTGGCCTGGGTCTTCATCCGCTGGACGAGCTCCGAGCCGCCGATACCGTCGGGGAAACCGGGATAGTTGGCGACGTCGGTGGTGAGGGTGAGCTGGCCACCGGGCTCGTCGCCTTCGAGCACCAGTGGGTCGTTGTTCGAGCGGGCGGCGTAGATCGCGGCGGTCAGCCCCGCGATCCCCGACCCGGTGATGACCAGCCGGCGGTGTTCCGGCTCCTGGGTTTCGGACATACCTCCTGTAGGGTCCGCGGAAGTAATTAGCTTGTGGACTCCGGGCTCGAAGCGTTTAGGTGGGTCTCGGCTCTTCGACTCGCATGCCCGCAGACCTCGCGGAGAAGACCGACCGCTACGAACGACTCCTCGCCGAGGCGCTCGACGCCGCGAGCACTGCGCCGCCGGCGGGAACCCCGCTGGCCGGTGTCGCCGCCGACTACGAGGAGATGGCGCGGTCGTATCTCGAGGATGGCCGCCACTTCCGCGAATCGGGCGACCCCGTGAACGCGCTCGCGGCGTTCTCCTACGGCCACGGCTGGCTCGACGCCGGCGCGCGCCTCGGCGTGTTCTCGGTGCCGGACGAGGGCGACCTCTTCACGGTCTGAACCGCCTTCGGCGGTCGGTGTGCTTACAAGGGCTGGGTGTGTCAGTTCCGTTCGATGGAGGCCGTGCTGTGGTACGTGCTGACCGGCACCCGCGGTGGCACGAACCGCGTGCGGATCCTCAAGGCGCTCGATCAGCGCCCACGCAACGCCAACCAGCTCGCCGGGGACCTAGACCTCGATTACAAGACGGTTAGACACCACCTCGACGTGCTGGTCGACAACAACGTTCTCGAAAACAGTGGCGACGACTACGGCGCGGTCTACCTCCCGACGGACCAGGCGCGCCACCACTGGGAGACAATCGAGGACATCATCGAACAGGTGGATTGAGTATGGCCCGATTTGGGAAAGAGTATATGCGAGGCTGTGAGTTAGAGGTGAATAGATGGCGGTTCTGATCGACGGCATGCGCGTCTTCAGCGCGCTCAACGTGCTCTTCCTCCTCGTTCTCGCCTACATCTGGGGCCGGAACTACCTCCGATTCCGCTCGAAGCACACCCTCGGCCTCCTCGTCTTCGCCGTGTTGCTCCTCGCCGAGAACGCGCTGGCGATCTACTTCTTCGTCTTCCATCACGGTCTCACCGCGTGGGTGACCGACCCGTCGCTCGTCCCGCCGCTCGCCCAGGAGGCCATGCTGGCGCTCCGGGTGCTGGAGTTCGCCGGAGTCGCCTTCCTGACCTGGGTGACGTGGGACTGAACCCGGCCGCGACGGCGGCGTACCGGCACGACGATCCACCCTAAAAACATCCCGATTAACGAGGTGATATATGCCCCCGCTCTCACCGCTGCTCTGAGGCCGTGAGACGCCCGATCTCGGCGCTCGATTATCGGTACCTTTAAGTTCTTTACGGACTAACGTGCTGTCAAGCACCGAGTTCTGGGACCGTCCACAGAGTACCCCACACAGAGCACCGTATCAGAGTGCCTATCCAACAATGAGCGACACTACAACCCGGATCAACGAGAAGGAACGAGAGCAGACCGAAGAGGAGATCGACGAGCAGGAAGCGTCCGAGGACGAACTCGCCTGTCCCGAGTGCGGCGGCCGGCTCGCCGCCGACACCGAACACGGCGAGACGGTCTGTACGGACTGCGGGCTCGTCGTCGAGACCGACGAGATCGACCGTGGCCCCGAGTGGCGGGCGTTCGACTCGGCCGAGCGCGACCAGAAGTCGCGCGTGGGCGCGCCGACGACGAACATGATGCACGACAAGGGGCTGTCCACGAACATCGGCTGGCAGAACAAGGACGCCTACGGCAACGCCCTGAGTTCGCGCCAGCGCCAGAAGATGCAGCGGCTGCGGACCTGGAACGAGCGGTTCCGCACCCGCGACTCGAAGGAGCGCAACCTCAAACAGGCCCTCGGCGAGATCGACCGGATGGCGAGCGCGCTCGGCCTCCCGGACTCCGTTCGCGAGACCGCCTCGGTGATCTATCGTCGGGCGCTCGACGAGGACCTCCTTCCTGGCCGCTCGATCGAGGGCGTCTCGACCAGCGCGCTCTACGCCGCCGCGCGTCAGGCCGGCACCCCGCGGAGCCTCGACGAGATCGCGACCGTCTCCAGGGTTGGAAAGATGGAACTCACCCGTACCTACCGCTACGTCGTCCGCGAGCTGGGGCTCGAGATCCAGCCCGCCGACCCCGCAAGCTACGTCCCGCGGTTCGCCTCCGACCTCGACCTCTCGGAGGAGTCCGAGCGCCGCGCGCGCCAGCTCCTCGAGACCGCGAAGGACGAGGGTATCATCAGCGGCAAGAGCCCCGTGGGTCTCGCGGCCGCTGCGGTCTACGCCGCCGCGCTGCTCACCAACGAGAAGGTCACCCAGGGTGCGGTCAGCGAAGTCGCCGACATCAGCGAGGTAACCATCCGAAACCGGTACAAGGAGCTCCTCGAAGCCGAAGGCGACGTCATGGCGGCCTGAACAGCCGACGAACCGTCACCCGAAACCACACGAACTTTTTTGTCGGTCTCGGTCGTCAGAGAGCGGCATGGACGAAGCAGCCGTCCAACTGTTGTGTCCGGAGTGTGCCAAACACTGGCGGTCCGCGCCGCGCGACCTCCCCGCGAGCGACGCGGTCTTTCACTGCCCCAACTGCCACGCGAGCTATCGGCTCACCGAGTTCATGCGGACCGACCGCGACCTCACGACACTCCGACAGTTCGAGTAGCCCCCTCCATCGACCACGTTCGACCCGACCGGTCCCGGTACGTCCCTCGTCGACCTTCCCCCGCCACGACCCGATCAGAGCGGATCGTTCGTGAGGAACCGCCGTAGCCGCCCCGATACGGGGTTTTTTTACAGAGTAGTGTGTTAACGCGCGTCAGGATACTACTATTACCCTCCAGTCGTTAGGCGTACTCGCCCATGAAAAAGCAGGAGCTCATTCACCTCCACGGCCTGCTTGCAGAGGTACGCAAACACCATGAAGCACGAACCGGGACTTCGGTCGAGTACGAGTCCTACGAATCGCTCGGGGTCCGGCCGACCTCGATCCACAAGTCGAAGACCGACCACAAGGCCGCTGTTTTCGCACTCGCCGACGGGATAACCGCGGACATGCGACACAGCGAAGAGACCGAGACGGTCCCCGCGGCCGCCGACTGACGACCCGCGCCGGTTCTGCCGCTCGTTCACCGCCGAGCGCCAGCGTCGCCCTCACCCGTCGAGGAGCTCGTCGAAGTCGGGGAGCATACCGCCGTCCGTCGCCGAATCGTCCCCTTTTGAGTCGTCTTCTTCCGAATCACTACCGTCCGAGTCGTCGAGCACCTCGACCGAGAGCACGTCGAGCGGGATGTTCTCGAGGCGCTGGCCGATCTCCTTCCGGGCGATCCGGCTCGCGTGTTCCTCGCGTTCGACGTTGAAGACGGTCATCTCGAGTTCGAGCGCCACCAGCGCCTCGTCGGCGACTACGAACGCGGGCGGGAGCTCCTCGCCGCCGGGCGTGGTCCGCGTCCCCGCCTCGATCTCGACGTAGCTGAGGTCGGGGTTGAGCATCCCACCGGTCTTCGAGATGGCGATCCGCATCGCCTCGTCCGGCGTCTCGACGTCGTACACCGGGATGGCCGCCTCGACGACGACTCGACAGTCCATGGTGAGACCTTCGCCGGCTGCGGCTATCAACATTTGGTCGCCCCGAGTCGAAAGCGCCAACCCCCCCGCTGGTCGAGGTCCAGCGATGGAAACCGGGACGATCGAGGTCGATTCGCTCGCCGGCGGGGTCGACCTCCAGGCCACCCTCGAATCCGGGCAGTCGTGTTTCTGGGACCGCGCCGACGGCCGAATGTACGACGAATCGGGGGTCGCCCGCGGGTCAGCGTGGTACACCACCGTCCTGCCCCCGGACTTCGCCGGCGACTACGAGGTGGTTCGGGTTCGACAGACCGACGGCCGGCTGGAGTGGGAGTCGAGCACCGATGCCACCGACCATCTCACCCACCTCCTCCGGCTCGACGACGACCTCCCCGCGATTCAGGACGGGGTCCCCGACGACCCGCTCATCGAGACGGCGTTCGACGCCTACGACGGCCTGCGTATCGTCCGCGACCCGCCGTTTCCGACGCTGATCGCCTTCATCTGCTCGGCTCAGATGCGGGTCAAGCGCATCCACACGATGCAGCGCACGATGGCCGAGCGGTTCGGATCTCCTATACAATTCGACGGCGAGACCTACCACGCCTTCCCGACCCCCGACCAGCTCGCGGCCGCGACCGTGGACGACCTCCGCGACTGTTCGCTCGGCTATCGGGCCCCCTACGTCGCCGAAAGCGCGCGGCTCGTCGCGGACGGCGAACTCGATCCCACCGACGCCCGCGGGCGCGAGTACGAGGCCGCCCGCGAGTTCCTGAAGGGGTTCATGGGCGTCGGCGACAAGGTGGCCGACTGCATCCTCCTCTTCTCGCTCGGCTACCTCGAAGCCGTCCCGCTCGACACCTGGATCCAGACGGCCATCGCCGAACACTACCCCGACTGCGACCGCGGTTCGTACACCGAGACCTCGCGGGCCATCCGCGAGCGGTTCGGCGGTCGGTACGCGGGCTACGTCCAGACCCACGTCTTCCACTACCTCCGGGCCAACGGCCCCGACCTCGGCTGACCGGTCGGCGGACTTTTCACCCGCGTGGCCCTGCGTGCAGCCATGACCGACCGCGTTCGCGCACACGTCTTCGTCTCGGGAACCGTCCAGGGCGTCGCCTACCGTGCGAACACCCGCGATGCCGCACGCGAGGCGGGGCTCGACGGCTGGGTGAAGAACCTCGACGACGGCCGGGTCGAGGCGGTCTTCGAGGGCGACGAGGAGAGCGTCGAGGAGCTGGTCGAGTGGTGCCACACCGGCAGCCCGGCGGCCGCGGTCGAATCGGTCGAGGCCGACTACGGGGAGCCCGAGGGCGAGTCGGGGTTCGAGATAGACCGATAGTCCCGCACGCTTAATTCGCCGGCCCCCGGACGAACGGCCATGATCACGACCGATCGGATGGCCGCCGTCGACGCGAACGCCGCGGCGCTCGGCGTGCCACGGAAACAGCTGATGGAGTCGAGCGGCAACGCCGTCGCGCGCACCGTACGGGACCTCGTCGATCCCGGATCCCGAGTCACGATCGTCGCCGGGCGCGGCAACAACGGCGGCGACGCGCTCGTCGCGGCCCGCTTTCTCGACGCGTTCGACACCCACACGCTGTTGCTCGGTCGCGCCGAGACCATCTCGACCGACATCGCCCGCGAGAACTGGGACGCGCTCGTCGAAGCCAAGTACGACACCGAGGAAGTGCAGGATTCACAAGCTATCGACCTCGGGGATCCCGACCTCGTGGTCGACGCGATGCTCGGCACAGGAATAACGGGCGACCTCCGCGAACCCGAGGCCACCGCGGCTCGGGAGATGAACGAGTCCGGCGCGACGGTACTCTCGGTCGACGTCCCCTCCGGTGTGGACGCCGACACCGGGGAGCACAGTTCGAAAGCCGTCGACGCCGACCACGTGGTGACGTTCCACGATTCGAAGCCCGGGCTCGATTCGCTGGATGCCGACGTTCGGGTCGAAGACATCGGGATCCCGGCCGCCGCCGAGCGGTTCGTCGGGCCGGGCGACCTCGCGGTCGAGACGGATCCCCACGCACGAAAAGGCGATTCGGGCCGGGTGATGGTCATCGGCGGCGGGCCCTACACCGGCGCGCCGGCGCTCGCCGCGCAGTCGTCGCTCCGGGCGGGGGCGGATCTAGCCTTCGTCTCGGTTCCCGAGCGGGTCTTCGAGCCGATCGCGGGCTACGCCGAGGACCTCATCGTCCAGCCCTACGACGCACCCCAGCTGGGGCCGGACCAGGTCGACGACCTCCTCGACACCGCGACCCGCCACGACGACATCGTGGTGCTCGGTCCGGGTCTCGGCACCGCGGACGAGACCCTCGACGCGGTCGAGCAGTTCCTCTCGGGATTCGACGGCCGCGCGGTCGTCGACGCCGACGCGCTCTCGGTCGTCCCCGAGGTCGACACCGACGCGACCCTCGTCTGCACGCCGAACCGCCACGAACTCGCCGAGATGGGCGGGCCGGACGTCGACGACCTCGCGGCCCACGCCGACGAGATCGAGGCCTTCGCCGCCGACCTCGGTCACATCGTGCTCGCGAAGGCGAAGGACGACGTGGTCAGCGACGGCGAGCGAACCCGGATCTCGCGCGTCGGAACCCCGGGGATGACCGTCGGCGGTACCGGCGACCTGCTCGCGGGGATCACGGCCGCCCAGCTCGGCACCCGCGAGGCGTTCGACGCGGCCTGTGTCGCCCCCTACGTCAACGGTCGGGCCGCGGAGGCGCTCGACCGCGGGAGCAGGCTGCTCGCCTCGGAGCTCCTCGATGCCATCCCCGAGGCGATGCGGGTCGAGCGATGACCGACGCCGAGCGCGACGAGCGAACGGACCGGTTGACCCACACCACGAGCGAGGGCGACGCGGCGATGGTCGACGTCGGCGCGAAGCCCGACACCGCCCGGCGGGCGGTCGCACGGGGGACGATCCACCTGCGCGAGTCCACGGTCGCGGCGGTCCGCGCCGACGAGATCGAGAAGGGGGACGTGCTCACGACCGCGCGGATCGCCGCCATCGACGCCGTGAAACACACCTGGGAGACGATCCCGCTCTGTCACCAGATCCCGATCACGAACGTCGAAACCGAGTTCGAGGTTGCGGACGACCGCGTGACGCTGACCGTCGCGGTCGAAACCGTTGGAAAGACCGGCTGTGAGATGGAGGCGCTGCAGGGCGTGACGACAGGATTGAACACGGTCTGGGACATGACGAAGGCCGCCGAGAAGGACGAGGCTGGCGAGTATCCGGATACCGCCATCGAAGACGTACGGGTCGTCGAGAAGACGAAACGCGAGCTATGACTCGACCGGGACGGCGAGGGCGGCGGCCTTGTCGCGCGAGCGTTCGACCACCGACGGCCGCGCTGCGAACGACACCGTGACCTGGTCGCCGGCGTCGGTGTAGGTCACGTCCTCGACCTCGGCGTGGTCGTGGATCCACGAGACCACGCCCATCGTGTCGTCGGCCATCGGCATGACGAGCCGTTCGCGCTCGTAGGCCGGGAGCCCCTCCTCGATCCGCTCGACGAGCGTCTCGATGTCTGTGCCCGCGGCGGCGCTCACGGCCACCGGGTTCGGCGCGAGCGTCGAGAGCGCCTCGCGTTTCTCCTGGAGTTTCGCCTCGTCGACCAGGTCGGTCTTGTTGAGTACGGTGACGATCGGGGCCTCGTTCCGTTCGTAGAGCGTGTCGTGGGCGGTGACGAGTTTCTCGCGCATCCGCTCGACCGACTCGCTCGCGTCGACCACGAGGAGCACGAGGTCGGCACGGTAGACCGAATCGAGGGTGGACTTGAACGACTCGACGAGCCAGTGGGGCAGGTCCGAGATGAAGCCGACCGTATCGGTGACGAGGACGGGTCTGTCCATCGCGGCGCGGCGGGTGGTGGTGCCGAGCGTGGTGAACAGTTTGTCCTGGGATTCGGCGGTGGGGTCGAGGTCCGGGTGGAGCCCCTCGTTCTCGTCGACCTCGACGTCCGCCGCCAGCCGCCGGAGGAGGCTCGACTTCCCGGCGTTGGTGTAGCCCGCGAGCGCCACGAGGTCGAAACCCGACTCCCGGCGCTGTTCCCGGCGGTGTTCCTCGGTCACCTCGATCGTCTCCAGCTCGTCGCTGATCGCACTGATCTGGGCTTTGATGTCCTGTTCGCGCGACTCGTCGTACTCCCCGAGCCCCATGAACCCCGGGCGCTCCTCGCGCCGTGCGAGACTGACCTTCGCCTCGACCCGCGGGAGTTCGTACCGGAGCTCGGCGAGTTCGACCTGGAGCTGGGCTTTCTTCGTTCGGGCGCGCTGACCGAAGATCTCGAGGATCAAGCGAAAGCGGTCCATCACCGTCGTGTCGGTCGGGAGTTTCCGTCCCAGATTGTAGGTCTGGTACGGGCCGAGTCGATTGTCGAAGATCACCGTGCTCGCGCCGGTGTCGGCGACGAGCGTGGCGAGTTCGCCGACCTTCCCCTCCCCGAGGTGCAACGCGGCGTCCTCGGTTCTGGTCTGGGTGAGCGTTCCGACGACCTCGTAGCCCGCGGCTCGCGCGAGGTCCCGTATCTCACCGATGTCGGCGCTCCCGGAGTCGACCCGCTTTGCGATGATGGCCTTCATGTCGTTCGGTCGACGCGTCGCGTCGATCGTCCCGAGTTACGTGGCCGAACGCCTTCAATCCCGGGCCTGTCCGGAACGCACACGGACCCGACCGGGGGTGTTCAGTTCCGTTCTTCCGGAGGGACGAACGGGCCGACCGAGACGGTGTACCGCGCGATGGTGGCGAGGCGCACCATGTGGCTCAGGAGGACCGCGAGCGGGAGGAGGACGACGGCGACAGCCGCGGAGACCACCAGCGGCAGGAGCGGCTCGGCGACCATCGAACTCGGCAGTGTGGTGTAGGTCGTCGTGACGTAGAACGAGACGAGGAGCACCGGGATCCCGAGGTAGACCAGGCGACGCGAGAGCTCCGCGAGGTCCTGCTGGATCGCGATGGTCTTGAAGAACTGTCTGGCCACCGCGACCGCCTTCAGGAGGTCACGAACCGCGTCGAGCTCCTCGGTCGCGTCCTCGGAATACTCGTCGTTGCGGGCGCGTGCATCCGTCGCGGTCAGGAGCTGGGCGTAGGCCGGCCCGAGCAGCATCGAGACGACCCGCATCGTGTCGCCGGTTCCCCCGACGTCCGTGAGCCGGTCGGCGTACGACCGGAGGTCCGCGAGATACTCGTCGTCGGAGCCGTCGAGTTCGTCGTCGAGCCTGCCCGCGCGGTCGTCGATCGTCTCGCCGATGAGCGAGAGGAACTCCGCGGGGTCGTTCGGGCTCTCGGTCCGTCCCGCGACCTCCTCGACGGTGTGCCGGAAGTCGAGGGTGCCGTCGAGCCGGTCGGTGAGGCCGTCGACCGTACCGAACACCCGCGAGAGCACCAGCTGGTTGACGGTCAGCGTGATGGTGATCAACGAGAACACCCCGGAGATCACCCCACTGCCGAACATCGTCGCGACGGTGCCCGCCGGTCGGAACGTGACCAGCCCGATGCTCGTCAGCCAGAACGTCACGAGGAAGGTGAGGACGGCCACCAGCACCGAGACGACGAGCCGGTGCCCGTCGACGAGCACCCACTTCGTGAGTTTGTGCACGGGCTCAGACCACCCGGTTCGACCTGACGGTCGCGGTGCGGGTCTCGACCACCGTGCCGTTGACCGTGTTGACGGCGACCAGCGTGGCGGTGCCGTTCGTGGGGAGGACGACCGAGGCGCTCGTCTCGCCGCTGTCGAGCGCGGTCCGATGGAACGTCTCGCCGTCGACGACCACGTTGAGTTGGTTCACCCCGTTCGTGGTCGCGTTCGGGGTGAGGGCTATCGTGGTACGGACCTGCCCGACCGCCCACGACCCGCCCGTCGACGTACCCGCGAACGCGACCGAGTCCGTCGTGTTCAGGTCGACCGCCGGGCCGCGCGCGAGACAGCCCGAACTCGCCAGCAACACGACGACCACGACTACCCCGATCCGGGTCGCCCGATTCATCGCGTGAGGGGACTCGACGGCGGTGCTCGGTCGGCCGCCGGTCCGCGTACGTTCGTCATGCCGAACCCTCACGCGACGGTGGTAAGAGGATGACGCCTTCGTGGGCTGTTCACTGCGTCCGGACTTCGTCCTCGTCGCGGATCTTCTTGACCTCGCCCTCGCCCGCCGACTGTTCGCTCACGAGTTCGTAGAAGTCGTTCTGGAGGCCCGCCGGGAACTCGACGACTCCGATCCACGAGCCGTCGTTCTGCCACTCCTCGCGAACCAGGTCGCCGAACTGGCGGATCTGGGCCTGTGCGCTGCCGGCGTGGTCGGCGGGGATCTGGGCCGCCATCGTGACCTCCTCGAACCGGATCGGGATCACGGGTCTGAGCGCGTCGAGCGCGTCGTCGACCTGGTTCTCCACCGTGTCCATCGGGTCGATACGGAAGTCGGTCTCCCCCAGCGCGGACTCGATCCGGTCGGGCGGGTGGGGCGCGCCGTCCATCTGGGGGTTGATCGCGTTCCGCGCGATGATGTTGATGAGCTGGCGGCGCTTCTGTTCTTGCATCTCGCGGCGCTGGTCGGCCGTGATCTGGATCTCGCCCTCGCGGATGACCTCGGGGATGATGTCGAGGGGTTCAGTGGTGCCGAAGACGTCCTCGACGTCGGCCTCGGCGGGCCGATCGCCCCTCGAAGCGTCCTCGAAGACGTCCTCGGCCGCGATCACGTCCTCCAGCTCGCCTTCGAACTCGCCGCGCCTGATGGCGAGCGCCGCGTCCGGGTCGACCAACACCTCGAACCGCGCGCCGTGGGATTCGAGGCGTGCCGTCACCGCCTCGTCAAGCGATATCATACCCGACGTATCGGGCCGGACGCACAAGTCGCTTCGCTCTTCGCCGGGTCCCTCGACGGAAGCCGGCGGCTCACGGTCGTGTGAGGGACGCCGCGAAAGAGGGTGCGGGCGTTACTCCTCGTCGGTCTCGTCGGTTTCGAGGAGGTCGTACTCCGAGAGGTAGGACTCGATCTCGTCGTCGGGGAGCTCGCGGAACTGCTCGGTCTCGACGTCGACGGTGGCGACGCCGATCTCGGCGGCGGCGAAGGCGTCCTCGCCGGCGACCGCGAGGGTTTCGAGCGCGAGCCCGATGCCCCCATCGAGGTCCATGTCCTCGCGATACTCGTCTTCGAGGTGTTCGAGCATCTCGGAGCGGCCCGACCCGACCGCGAGGGCCTGCCACTCGCTCGGGACACCCGAGGGGTCGGTCTCGAAGAGACGGGGTTCGCCGTCCTCGATCCCGCCGACGATCAGCGCGACGCCGAACGGTCGCGCGCCGCCGACCTGGGTGTACTGCTGGATGTGGTCGGTGACGTCCTTCGTGAGGGTCTCGACACCGATCTGCTCGCCGTAGCGGAGCTGATTGATCTGGGCTTGCTGGCGTGCGAAGTCGATGAGCTGGCGGGCGTCGGCGACGTGGCCCGCGCTGGCGATCCCGATGTGGTCGTCGGCCTTGTGGATCTTCTCGACGCTCTCGCGCTCGACCAGCGGCGACTGGTAGCGCTTGTCGACGGCGAACACCACGCCATCGGTGGTCTTGACGCCGATGCTCGCGGTGCCGCGTTTCACCGCCTCGCGGGCGTACTCGACCTGGTAGAGCCGCCCGTCCGGTGAGAAGATCGTTATCCCACGGTCGTAGGCCTGCTGTTGGGCTTGTCCCTGCATAGTTTCAGATATCGAGTGACGTCGCCCCCACGAACCCGTCTTCCAGTCGGGCGTCGACTCGTCCGCCCCGCACGAAGGCGGGACGCCGTGCGTCCGCGAACGCGACGTTTCTCTTGTCCGCTTTTAATAACGCGCGACCTTTATACCTTTCTTCACAGGCACGTATCGTGCCGCTCGCTCCCATGATTTCGAGGGCTACCGGCGCTCCGTCGACCGAATCGACGCACGCCAGCGCGGCCCGTGCCCGCTCGACCTCGCTCCGCCGGACGCGCACCACCGCCCAGCCACGCCCCTCCTCGAACGAGAAGTCGATCACCTGTAGGTCGGCGTCGGCAGCCCCCGGATCCCCGAGGAGGTTCTGGGCGGCGTACCAGCACTCGCGCTGAAGGTCGCGCCGCCCGAAGCCAGCGTCGGGCCAGGACTCGATAGCGACCCCGAGATATCGCCGTCGGGGTCGGAGGTGTTTCGGGAGGTGTTTCATTCCCGCCGGGTCGTCCCCTCCCGTCCGCCGGCGCGCTCGGCCACCAGTACGCCGACCTGGTCGTGGACGCGCTCGACCGCCGTGAGCGAGAAGCCCGCGTCCGTCAGTGCGTCGGCCAGCGCCCCGACCGTCGCGGGGTCGTCGACCTCCGGCGAGTAGAACGGCTCGTCGGGGTCCGGGCCGTCGAAGAACATCACGTCGCCCAGCACGAACTTCCGCGGCCCGAGGTCGCCGATGGTGGCGATGGCCTCGCGTTTCTCGTCGTTCGCGAGGTGGTGCATCGCGAAGTTCGAGACCACGATGTCGACCGGCTCGTCGACGTTCGGCTCCCGGAAGCGTCCCTCCGCGAACGCGACGTTCTCGATGCCCGCCTCGTCGGCTTTTCGACGAGCTTCGTCCATCATCCCCGCCGAGATGTCGCGACCGAGGACGCGCTTCGCGTCGGGCGCGAGCGCGAGCCCGATCGCCCCGGTCCCCATCCCGAGGTCGAGCACGACGTCCTCGGACCCGGGCGCGGCGTGGTCGATCACCAGCGAGGCGGCGGCGCGGTACGCCTCGCTGTCCTGGCTCTCGTCGTAGTCGGCGGCGTGGTCGTCGAACCGGCTAGCGTGTTCCTCGATGGTCTTCTTCATACCTGCCCCGTCTGACCCCCGGCTCAATGAAGGACTCGCTCATGACCTCGCGGTTGCGGTCCACGAGCCGACCCCACTCCGCGAGCCCGGCCTCGATCGCCTCCCTACCGAACCCGATGACCTCGCCGAGCGCGTAGAGGTCGCGTGGCGCACGGAGTTCGAGGTGGCTGTCGGGCGTGGCGCTCACCACGTAGGGCGCGTCGTACTGGAAGACGATCTCCCGAAGCTTCCGGAGGTCCGCGAGCGCCTGGACGCGGCGGCCGCCGTGGAGCCGGCAGACCCGCCCGAGGTCGAACTCGAACCGGACGCCGTTCCGTTTCGCCGCCCGCGCGAGGACGTGGTTCACGTCGCCGTCGGCCATCGGCCGTGAGAGTACGTCGACTCGGGGCTCTTCACACGCGAACCGGTTCAGGTCGCGCGACCCGCGAACCAGCACGAGGGTCCGGTCGTCGCGGACCGACGTGATCCGCGCGCTCGCCGCCGACCGGTCCCGTTCCCGGACCTCGATCCCATCAACCACGTCGATGCCGTACTCGTCGGCGATCGTCTCGCGGCTCGGCCCCTCCCCGTCGAGGATCGCTTCGGCCGCGTTACGAACGACGACCCCCGAATACCCCAGGTCAGCGGCGCTCAGCGCGAACCGGGCGGCCGTGCTCTCGCCCGCCGGGTACGCGGTGACCGCCTCGTAGGGGCCCACGAGCTACGAACGCGCTTCGAGCGCGTCGGTCGCGTTCTCGACGGCCTGCTCCTTCTTCGCGGGGTAGGCCTCGACCTTCGCGCGGAGCTCGATCCCCTCGCCGCGTTTCACCTGCTCCTTGAACGCGGCCTGTTTGTCGAGCCGTAAGAAGAGCGAGCAGTTGTCGTCGATCCGTTCGTCGAGCTCCGCCGCGATGTCGTCGAGGTCGATGTCGGCGAGGACGTCGAGCACGTGGCGCACCGCGTCGGCGTTCTCGACGCGCGCCGAGAGCACCAGGATCCGGTCGCCGTGGAAGCCCTCGTTCTCGACGCGCTCGACCTCGAACCCCTCGGGCAGGAAGGTCCGGAGCGCGCGCTCGACCCGGAGTTCGTCCTCGGTGGCGTAGCAGAAGGCGCGAAGGTCGACGTAGTGGAAGGGAACGCTGGCCATCTCTCGATCGGGCTCTGGACGCTCTCAGTCCTCGGTGGCTTCCAGGGAGTCCTCGGGGACGCCCGATTCCTGGCCCTCCTCGAAGTTCACGGTGTAGGTCGCGTCGCCGAACATCGTCTCCATGACCTGCGTGACCGTGCCCGTCTCGCCGTCGTACTCGCTGTGGTCGTCGTGGAGGACCACCTCGTCGTCTTCCTCGAAGCTCATACCCACCCCTATCCGATGCCTGAATAAAAACCCACTTTTTCCGACTCGGGTCGACCCCCCCGCGATCGGCCGCCGTTCTCCGCACGACCGCCGCCCCGCCGAAGCCCTCAGCACGCTTCGCGTGCTTCGCCCTTCATCCACCAGGAAACGTGGCTCCGCCGAGCGCGGCTCGTCTTCACCTCTCGGGGTTGTGGGATCGCCCCGTCTCCGCCCCACGACCGCATCCATCCCGCGGCTACATCGCCGACAGCCGGTGGTGGAGTGATGTTCGCTCACGCTGCGCTCACGTGTCACTTGGTTCACGGCTTCCTGCGGTCGCCGTTCGCCTCGTGGTCGTTCGAGAGAGCGAAGCTCTCTCGTGATCCTCAAAAGAGCCTTCGGCTCTTTTGGACCTCGCGGAGCTTCGCTCCGCTCAGTGACGAAAGACGCGAAGCGTCTTTCGAACCACCTCCCTCCGGTCGGCCATGCCCCACTCCCCGTTCGCATCGAGGCGCATCGCTTCGCTCGCGCCTCGCAGGCGAGGGCTTCGGCGGTGCGGTGCTGTGCGGGGCGGTTGCGGTCGCGGAGGTGATAGTGGTTGTACCGTGAGTGAGCCGAAGGTGAACGAGCGGCCCTTTTTAGTCCAGGTTTTTCAAGGAGCGGTGCGCGAAGCGCACCCGACGCAGAAAAAAGTGGGAGAGTACAAGTCGATCGCTGGCCAATCCTTCAGTATGGCCGAAACCGAACTCGCCGAGCGCGAATGCGTCGCCTGCACCAGCGACGACGACCCGTTGGCGGGCGAAGAACTCGAAGTGTTCTCCGAGGGGATCGATGGCGACGTCTGGGACGTCGTGGACGACCACCACCTCGAAGGCACCTACGAGTTCGCGGACTTCCGCGATGCGCTCGAGTTCACCTACGAGGTGGGCGAGCTCGCCGAGGAGGAGTGGCACCACCCGGATATCCACCTCTCGTACGGTGAGGTCACGGTCGAGATGTGGACTCACAAGATCGACGGCCTCTTCGAGACCGACTTCGTCATGGCCGCCCGGATGGACCGGATCCACGACGACTACGAGCCGGACGAGTAGGGACCGATGCAGGAGACTCGCCACCAGGTCCTCGACGCCATCGCCGACGAACCAGTCTCGGGCCCGGAGCTCGCGGCCTCCCTCGGGGTCTCGCGCGCGGCCGTCTGGAAACACATCGAGGCGCTCCGCGAAGCCGGCTTTTCCATCGAGAGTGACGGCGGTTATCGACTGACCGGAGTTCCGGAGTACGGCGGGCCCGCGATCGAGTTCGGCCTCGATGCACCCTTCGCGGTCGAGTACCACGACAGCCTGCCGAGCACCAACGCCCGCGCACGCGAACTCGCCGAGGCGGGCGAGACCGACCGCGTCGTGGTCGCGAACGAACAGACCGGCGGTCGCGGCCGGCTCGACAGGGAGTGGGCCTCGCCGCCGGGCGGGGTCTGGTGTAGCGTGCTCTGCCGGCCCGCCCTCCCGCCGGCCCACGTCCCGATCCTCACCCTCGCGGCGGCGGTCGCGGCCGTCGAGACCGCCTGCGAGTTCGGCGTCGATGCCGGTATCAAGTGGCCGAACGACGTTCTCGTCCCCAGCGAGACGAGAGCCAGTCGGACGGAGTCCGACGACGTTCTCGTTCCAACTGCTGAAGGCGAGAAGAAACTCGTCGGGGTCCTGACCGAGATGGAGGGCGAGGCCGACCGGGTCTCGTGGGTGGTCGTCGGTATCGGGGTCAACGTCCGGGCCGAGGGCCTCCCCGCGGGTGGAACCGGACTGCTGGCCCACACCGACGACCTCGACCGCCGAGCTTTCGTCCAGCGCCTCCTCGAACGGTTCGACACGCTCCGAGGGAAACCGGAGACGGTGCTCTCGAAGTGGCGCGAGCACGCGCTCACCCTCGGGCGACGGGTCAGGGTCGAGACGCCCGGCGGGGAGGTCGTCGGCGAGGCGGTCGACGTCGAACTCCCCGGGACTCTCGTGGTCGAGACCGACGAGGGGACACGGCGGGTTCACGCGGGCGACTGCGAACACCTCCGACCAGTCTGATCCCAGGGTCAGTCGTCGGCGTCGTCCACCTCCTCGCGCTCGACACGAACCGTGAGCACGGGCACCGACGAGGTGCGGACGACGCGTTCGGCGACGCTCCCGAGCAGCAGGCGGTCGATGCCACCGCGGCCGTGGGTGCCCATCACGACGAGGTCACAGCCCTCGCGCTCGGCGTACTCGACGATCCGCTTGCTCGGTGCGCCCTCGACCAGCACGCGCTCGACCGTCACGCCGCTCGCGAGCTCCTCGACGCGGTCGAGCGCTCCCTCACCCTGGTCGTTCAGCATCGTCCCCAGCCCCTCGATCGCCGAGTCGGCCGGCAGACTGGCGTAGCCGGCGGTGTTGACGACGTAGATCGCGTGGAGCTCGGCGTCGTGGACCCGCGCGAGTTCGACGGCGTGCTCGACCACGGGGTCGACTTCCGGCGAGCCGTCGGTCGGAACGAGGATACGGTCGTACATGATTCCCTCTCCCCTTCGCGGCCCGCGGTCTAATCGTTCCCGGTGGTTCGTTCGGGTAGCACGACGCGTTCGATATCGGCGACACCCGCCCGTCGAACCACCCCTCGGACCGGGTCCTGCACGCCCGCGAGGTTGTTCGAATCGCCGTCGAGCACGCAGAGCCGTGCCTCGCGTCCGGGTTTAACGACGCCCGCATCGAGCCCGAGGAGGTCGGCCCCGTTGGCCGTCGCCATCCGGAGCACGTCGCGCGCCCGGCAGTCGGTGAGCTTCGCGGTGAACTCCATCTCGCGGAACATCGACGGGGAGTCCAACATCGCGTTGTCGGTCCCGAGCGCCACCGTCGTGCGGTCGGCGAGGCGTTCGATGGGCGGGAATCCCACGCCCGTCACGAGGTTCGAGCGGGGGCAGACCGCGACCGGGATGTCCTCCGCCGCGAGCCGGTCGAGGTGGTGGGATTCGGCGTAGACCATGTGAACCAAAAAATCGGGGTCGAGCGCGAGCGCGGGCTCGATGTCGGTAGCGTCGCGCTCGCCGGCGTGGATCCCGAACAGCTTGCCCGCCTCCCGGGTCGCCGACCGCTCGTCCTCGAAGTCGGCGTCGCGCGCGCCGCTCGCGCCGAAGCCGTCCGCTACCGCCATCGCCTCGACGGTCTCACGACCGAGGACCGTCGCGTCGATGGGCGAGTCCGCGAGCGCGTCCTCGATGGCCCGAACCCCCTCGACACCGCCCTCGCGGAACTCACAGAACGCGCCGGTCCCCGACTCGACCATGAAGTCGATGGTGCGTTCCATCCCCGCGACGAGGTCCTCGCGGCTCGCCGCCCGGAGCAGGCGGTGTTTCAGGCCGTCGGGCGGCGCGACCAACTCGTCGAGGCTCAGCCCACCGCCGGCCTCCTTCGCGATCGAGTCGCCGATGTGGGTATGGGCGTTGACGAACGCCGGGAAGACGATCCGCGAGGAATCCGTCGCTGCCTCCTCGACCGCCTCGATCCGGCCGTCCTCGACCACGACCCGTCCCTCGATCGGGTCGAAGTCGTGACCCGCGAGTATCGTGCCCTCGATCTCCATGGTCGGGGTCGGTGGCGAGTCGCCTTGAATGGCTCCGTCGATGGACGAGTCGTGTGTCTCGATTGTGGTTGAAACGGTCGGCGCGCGGCCTCCGCGCCGCCCGACGGGCGGCGCGAAACGCCCGTGCGAGGGATGAGCACCGCAGTGAGCGAGCGAACGAGGAGCGCAGTCGGCTGGGGAGGCGTGTGGCCGTCGCGGAACGGTGGCGGAGCGGGAGAGTGAGGAGTTGTACCGTGAGTGAGGCCAAAGGCCGAACGAGCGGCTCTTTTTAGTCCAGGTTTTTGCGAGGAGCGGTGCGCGAACGGAGTGAGCGTACCCGACGAAGTAAAAAAGTGGGTCGCTATTCCCCCGCGAACTCGTCGAGCGTGGTGTGGACTCCGGGGCGGACGTCCGAGACCAGCGCGCCGTCGATGTCGAGCCCAAGGACGGCGGCGGTGGCGTTGCCGACGCGCTCGGCCGCGTCGTGGGGGGCGTAGACCCCGAGCCGCCACTGGTCGCGCTGGATGGCGTCGAGCGCCTCGACGAGCGTCGACTGCCGACCCAGAGGGCGGATCTCGCCGCTCACCACCACCCGCGAGGAGGACTCGGTCATGCCGGGTCGCGAGGGCACGTCGAGGATCACGTCGTCGGCCTCGACCGCGGCCCGGTCGGCGATGGTGCGTTCGCGCTCGCGGATGGTGTCGTGGTCGGCGTCCACGAGGTCGTCGGGGGTGTCCCGGAGCTCGGCCCACACCGCGCGTTTGTAGAGGTCGCGTCGGTCGAGGCGGGCGGCGTCGGCGGCGGTCGCTTCGTGGTCCCTGAGCGCCACGATGAGGTCGGCGTCGTCCATCCGACGGAGGTCGTCGGCGGCGAGCCCGTCGTCGAGCAGGCGCTCGGCCGCGCGCCGGAGCATCGCCTTCCCGATACGGGCGACCGGGTGGCTGTAGACCACCGGGTTCATCAGCGCGCGCGCGACCAGCAGCGACTCCGCGGTCTGGACGTTCCCCTCGTCGAGTACGAGTTCGCCGTCGAGATACCGGAGTTCGCGAACGAGACGGTCGTGGTCGATGGTCCCGTAGGGAACCCCGGTGTGGTGGGCGTCGCGCACGAGGTAGTCCATCCGGTCGATGTCGAGTTCGCCCGAGACCAGCTGGCCGAGCCGGCCCTCGCCCGCGACGAGGCCCGCGATCCGCTTCGGGTCGAGGTCGTGCGCTTCGAGGATCGCGGCGACCTCGCCACCCGCGAGGAGCTCCTCGACGTCGTCGTGCTCCGCGCCCGTGTGGCGGTAGACCAGGGTTTCGAGGTTGTGGCTGTAGGGGCTGTGGCCGACGTCGTGGAGCAACGCGGCGGCCCGGACCCGTTCGGCTTCCCGTCCTTCGATCCCGAGATGGCCGAGCGCGCGGTCGGCGAGGTGGTACACCCCCAGACTGTGTTCGAAGCGGGTGTGGTTCGCCGAGGGGTAGACGAGGTCGACGGTCCCGAGCTGGCGGACGCGTCGGAGGCGCTGGACGAGGGCGGTGTCGAGCAGGTCGCGCGCCACCCCCCCGACCTCGATGTGGCCGTGGACGCTGTCCTTGATGGTCTTCATTGGGCTCCCTTCGGCGCGTTCGGTCAAGTAGTTTCACTTCCCTGTAGTGAATCGGGTCCATCGGCGCTCGTCGCGATGGCCCACGATATGTTACCGACGGTAAACACATCGATAGTTCAGGACAACGTCGATTACGATGGGGTTTATTAGCGCGCCATCGGTAACGGTCGATGTGATGGAACCCACCACGCGGAGGCGGCGATGACGACCGACCAGTTCAGCGTCGCGGGCGACGTCGCGGTCGTGACGGGTGCGTCGAGCGGTATCGGGCGAGCCATTGCCGAGCGCTTCGCCGAGGACGGGGCGGACGTCGTGGTCTGTTCGCGCGAACAGGCGAACGTCGACCCCGTGGCCGAGGGGATCGAGGAGTCCGGGGGGTCGGCGCTCGCGGTCGAGTGCGACGTCCGCGACCGCGACGCCGTCGAGGCGCTGGTCGAGGCAACAGTAGAAGAATTCGGCGGGGTCGACTGCCTCCTCAACAACGCCGGCGCGAGCTTCATGGCGAACTTCGAGGGCATCAGTGAGAACGGCTGGAAGACCATCGTCGACATCAACTTGCATGGCACCTACCACTGCACCCAGGCCGCTGGCGAGGTGATGCGCGAGAACGATGGCGGTCGGATCGTCAACTTCGCGAGCGTCGCGGGACAGGACGGCGCGCCGTTCATGAGTCACTACGCCGCCGCCAAGGCGGGGATCATCAACCTCACCTCGACGCTCGGTTACGAGTGGGCGAGCGACGGGGTCCGAGTGAACTGCATCGCGCCGGGGTTCGTCGCCACGCCGGGCGTCGCGAGCCAGATGGGTGTCACGGCCGACGAGATCGACCGGGACGACGTCGACCGGAAGATCGGAACGCCCGCGGAGATCGCCGACGTCGCGCAGTTCCTCGCCAGCCCCGCGTCGTCGTACCTCACCGGCGAGACGGTCACCGCCCGCGGCGTCCCAGACATCATGGAATCGCCCGAGTGATGGCCCGCGAGGTCTTCCTGCCGGTGGCGGCCCAGCCCAGCGTCGACGCGCTCTGCGAGCAGGCCGAACGCGCCGAAGGGCTCGGCTACGACCGGGTGTGGCTCCCCGAGACGTGGGGCCGGGACGCGGTCACCGTCCTGACGAGCATCGCCCACCGCACCAGCGAGATCGGGATCGGGACCTCGATCCTCCCGGTCTACTCGCGCTCGCCCGCGCTGATCGGCCAGACCGCCGCCACGTTGCAGGAGGTCTCGGACGGTCGTTTTCGACTCGGCCTCGGTCCGTCGGGTCCCATCGTGGTCGAGAACTGGCACGGCGTCGACTACGGCAACCCCCTCAGGCGAACCCGCGAGACCGTCGAGGTCGTCAAGCGGGTTCTCTCGGGCGAGGCGGTCAGCTACGACGGCGAGTACTTCGACCTCGCGGGCTTCCGGCTGCGATGTGAGCCCCCCGAACCCCGTCCACCCGTCGATGCAGCCGGGATGGGCCCCAAGAGCGTGGAGCTCGCGGGTCGGTTCGCCGACGGCTGGCACGCGCTCCTCCTCACGCGGGACGGGCTCCGCGACCGGCTCGACGACCTCCGTCGTGGAGCCGACCTCGCGGGTCGGGATCCCGACGAAATTCGCGTCACGCTCTCGCTGACCTGCGCCGCCCTCGACGACCCCGACCGGGCGCGCGAGTCGGTCCGCCAGCACCTCGCCTTCTACGTCGGCGGAATGGGCACCTTCTACCGCGACAGCCTCGCGCGCTCCGGCCACGAGGCGACCGCGAACGAGGTCTACGACCGCTGGCAGGCCGGCGACCGCGAGGCCGCGACCGCGGCCATCGACGACGACCTCCTGGATTCGCTCGCGGTCGCGGGTACGCCCGAGACGGCGCGCGACCGCCTCGAATCGTTCGCCGCCATCGACGGTGTGGACCGCGTCGCGGTGTCGTTCCCGCGCGACGCGAGCCTCGCGGAGATCGAAGCGACTATGACGGCGCTCGCGCCCTGAGACGCCGATTTCCACACCACAGGGTTTACCCGTCGGTGTACGTTTAGCCGGGCCACCTGTGGCTTGGACACCGGTCGTCTCGACGACAGCGACGATGGATCGGCGCACAATCGACATTCGTGCCGAGAGGCGCTCTGGCGGCGACGGTCTCGCCGTCGGGGCGATCTGATGGGGATCGCGTACGCGTTCGGGCTCGACGACGCCGACTGGGGCGAGATCGGGCTGTTCTTCGTCACGATCTGCGCGCTGGTCGCGCTGGTCGTCGTCGGTATCCTGAACCCGCCGCTGTTGAGCAACACCCTGACCGGCACCTACGACTGGGTGATGCACTACTTCGGCTGGTGGTTCATGGCGCTCGGCGGCGTCCTGCTCGTCTTCGGGCTGTTCATGACCCTCTCCAGATACGGAACGATCCGTATCGGCGGCGAGGACGCCGACCCCGAGTTCGGTTTCTACTCCTGGATCGCGATGGTGTTCACCGTCGGGTTCGGGAGTTCGATCATCGTCTGGGGGGTGGGCGAACCGATCCAGATCGTCAACAGCCCGCCGTCGACGCTGCCGGTCGGCGGCACCACGATCAAACCCCTCTCGCTCGCGTTCATGTTTCTCCACGAGTCGTTCCCGGGGATGGCGATGTGGTACATCCCGGTGGCGCTCTCGTTCGCGTTGATGGTCTACACCGGCTCGGTCTCGGAGTACAAACTCAGCTCGATGCTCGACGTGGCGCTCGACCGCGAGGACTACGGCTGGCTCTACTGGCTCGTCGACCTCTCGGCGCTGGTCGCGATGGTCGGCGGGATCGCCACCACGCTCGGGTTCACCGCCCAGCAGCTCTCGACCATCCTGGACGTGGTCTATGGGCTCCAGGCCACCGCGCTGACCTACGGCCTCCTTCTCGCCATCGGCCTCGTCTTCCTGGCCGACGTCTGGCTCGGGCTCAGAAGCGGGATCCAGAACGCTGCCCGGGTGACGATCGTGTTGATGGTGCTCGCGGCGCTGATGCTGTTCGTCGTCGGTCCCACGCTGTTCACGCTCAACATCTGGATCGACGCCACCGGGATCTGGCTCAACAACCTGCCGCGACTGATGTTCTTCACCGCGCCCACGAGCGGTGGCGACTGGCCCCAGCAGTGGACCAGCTTCTGGTGGGGCTGGTGGGCGGCCTGGGGGCTGTTCGTCGGGAGCTTCGTCGCGCGTGTCTCGAAGGGACGCACCATCCGCGAGACCTTCTTCGCGTTGGTGGTCGTGCCCTCGGGGCTCGTCTGGGCTCAGCACGCCATCATCGGCGGCTGGGTGCTCTCGCCCGAGTACTTCGGCCCCGTCAGCACCGCGCTCTCGAACGGCGACATCCCGGCCGCGGTCGCGACCGCCATCTCGATCACGCCCTACGGCAACGTTTTGGGGCTGCTGCTCGTGCTCGTGATGGTCGGCTACATCCTCACGACGCTGGACTCGGCGGTCTTCATGCTCTCGGCGATCACCCTCGGCACCGAGGACCCCAACGCACGCAATCGTGCGTGGTGGGGCGTGCTGCTTGCGTTCCTCGGTGTCATGACCCTCAACCTCCCGTCGTTCAGCGCGATGCAGTCGTTCTCGCCGGTGATGGCGCTGCCCTTCTCGCTCTACTTCCTCGTCCTGCTCTACGCGAGCTACGTCACCGCCCGCGACTACTACCACGAACACCTCATGGGTCCGGACGAGGAGCCGTTCTTCACGGTGAGCCACCGGCCGGACCCGGAAGCCAGCGAGACGACCGGCGGCAACCGGGCCGCGGGCGAGAACGACGACTGACCCGCGGTCTTCGCTCGAACTGAAGCGCTGTTTTCCTCCGTGTCGCGGCTCAGGAGTCGGTCGTGGCCGGTTCGTGAACCGCTCGGTAGCCCCCGTCGATCGCCTCGACCCGGTCGACGGTGCGCAGCGCCATCGAGCGTTCCTGTTTGGTCGTCACGGGAAAGTCGTAGCGTTCGGCCTCGTAGTCGAACCCCTTGCCCGTCGCCCGTCTTCGCTCGACGAACGCGCGGTGGCCGTCGAGTCGGTCCCCGATGACCCGCCGGGAGAGGTTGGGGACGTCCGCGACCCGGTCGGCGAATCCCTCGACGAGGCCGGCATCGAGCTCGTAACCCACCGAATTTCGCCCGGCGACCATCGCGGCGAGACCCGTGGTGCCGGTGCCCCAGAACGGGTCGAGTACCGTGTCGCCGTAGACCGAGTACATATTGATCAGCCGGTAGGGGATCGCGAAGGGATAGGCCGCCGAGCGCTCCCGCGACTCGCCGCCGTCGAGCGCCTGGCGCTCGCCCGTGACGTCGGTCCAGAGGTCGGAGAACCAGCGGTTGCGCTCCTCCCAGAAGTAGGCCGCCTCGTAGCGGCGGTCGGCGTGGGGTTCGAACCCGCGCCGTGTCGCGCCGTTCCGGAAGACCAGGATGTACTCGTGTTCGAGGGTGGCGTAGGCGTTCGGCGGGAGCATCCCGCTGCCCATGAACTTCGCGCCGGCGTTGGTCGGCTTCCGCCAGAGGATCTCGGGCAGCGGGTCGAAGCCGAGCGCCTCGAAGGCGTCGATAATTCGGGAGTGGTTCTGATAGACCCGAAAGCTCCCGTCCAGGGTCCGGGTCGCGTCGCCGACGTTGACGCAGGCGATGCCGCCGTCGACGAGCACACGGGCCACCTCGCGCCACACCCCATCGAGGAGGGCGTGCATCGCCTCGAACGCGCCGCGACCGTCGGCCGCCGCGAGCCGCTCCTCGACCGCGGGGTCGAGCTCGGCGAAGGTGTCGTCCCAGAGCTCGATCATGGGATACGGCGGCGAGGTCACGACGAGTTCGACGCTGTCGTCGGCGACCGCGTCGAGATCCCTCGCATCCCCGACGACGATGCGGTGGCTGGTTTCCACTACCCGAGACAGACGGCGCGCTCGCAAGAAACCCCCGATGGAGAACTCAGGCGGTGATCTCGCCGAACTTCTCGCGAACCTTCTCGATCTTCGGCTGGGCGTGGAACGAGCAGTAGGCGTCGCCGGGGTTCTTCGCGTAGTAGTTCTGGTGCTCCTCCTCGGCGCGGTAGAAGGTGTCGAGCGGTTCGACCTCCGTCACGACGTCGTCCTCGTAGCCGCCGTCGCTGTCGAGCGCCTCGACGTAGGCCTCCGCGGTCTCCTGTTGGGCCTCGTCGTGGGTGAAGACCGCCGAGCGGTACTGGGTTCCCACGTCGGGGCCCTGCTTGTTGAGCTGGGTCGGGTCGTGGACGGTGAAGAAGACCTCCAGCAGGCGCTCGTAGGTGATCGTGTCGGGGTCGTACTCGACCTGGACGACCTCCGCGTGGCCGGTGTTCCCCGAGCAGACCTCCCGATAGGTCGGGTCTTCGGTGTGGCCGCCGGCGTAGCCCGACGTTACCTCACTGACGCCGTCGAGCTCTTCGAGCGCGGCCTCGGTACACCAGAAGCAGCCGCCGGCGAGCGTCGCACGGTCCGTGTTTGATGCCATACCCGGAGTAGGGAGCGCAGCAACGAAAGCCCGTTGCTCGTGTGGACGGTTCAATCCTCGTGGTGCGGCGGGCGGTTCGGGTCGCGCGCGCCCAGCCGTTCCCCGCAGTGCGGACAGACCGTCGGGGTCTCCTCACGATCTTCGAGGAAGCCCGAGGCGAGGATGCTCGCCGGGAGCGCGAAGAAGGCGACCCCGCCGACCATCGTGAGGCCCGCCAGCGCCTTCCCGAGCGGGGTAACTGGAACCACGTCGCCGTAGCCGACGGTCGTCAGGGTCGCGATGCCCCACCAGAGGGCGGCCGGGATGCTCGAGAAGGCCTCGGGCTGGGCGTCGTGTTCGGCGTAGTAGAGCAGGCTCGACGCGATCACCAGCAGCACCGTCGCGCCCGAGAGCGCGATCGAGAGGTCCTCGCGTTTGGCCCAGATGACCCGTTCGAGCGTCTGCATCCGGCTCGAATACCGGGTGAGGCGGGTCAGTCGGAGGAGCCAGATCGGCCGCATGAGGAACAACAGGTCGACGTTCCCGAGGGCGGCCGCGAGGTAGAACGGGGCGATGGCGAGCAGGTCGATGAGCGGGTACGGCCGGGCCATGTAGCGCAATCGCCCGATCACCGGCCGAGTGTAGGTCTCGCCCGCGGTGGCCGCCCAGACCCGCGCGACGTACTCGACGGTGAAGGCCGCGATCGAGAACAGCGCGAAGGCCTCGAAGAGGTGGCCGTACTGGGCGTCGAGCGATCCGACGGTTTCGAGCATCACCAGGAGCGCGTTGAGGACGATCAACGCCATCACACACCAGTCGACCACCTGTCCGGGGGTGCCGCCCTCGCCGGTCGCGAGCAACGTGGCGAGACGGTGCTTCGGTGGCGGGTCGTCCGTCGTGTCGTGCATACCCGACCATCGACCAGGGGGACCAAAAATCGACGTGGGCCGGCGCTACAACACTTATGCCGACGGCCGGAGTGTGTGTGAGGGATGACCGATCCGACCCGGACGGGGGCCGAACTGTTCATCGAGGCGCTCGCCGACTACGGCGTCGAGCACGTCTTCGGCAACCCCGGGACCACCGAGCTCCCGGTGGTGCACGCCATCGCCGACAGCGACATCGAGTATATTCTAGGCCTCCACGAGGACATCGCGGTCGGGATGGCCGGCGGCTACGCCCAGACACGGCGCTATCACGCACACCACGACGATTCCGTGACGCCGCTGGGGGTGGCGAACCTCCACCTCGCACCCGGCCTCGCCCACGGTCTCGGCAATCTCTACGCCGCGAAGGTCGCCGGCGCGCCGCTGCTGGTGACCACTGGCAATCACAGCACGGATTTCCGCCACGAGGAACCCATTCTTTCGGGCGACCTCCTCCGGATGACCCGCCAGTTCTGTAAGAGTAGTCACGAAGTGCTCGACGTGGCCGCGCTCCCGACGATGGTCCGGCGGGCCGTCAGAACGGCGCTCACGCCGCCGACGGGGCCCGTCTTTCTCGGGCTGCCGCTCGATACGATGCTCGCCGAGACCGACGCCCACCCCGAGCGCCTCGGCCCGATCCCGACCGCCGGGAGCGGTGACTCGGCAGAACTCGACCACGCCGCCGACCGCCTCGTCGCGGCCGAGGATCCAGTCCTCGTCGTCGGCGACCACGTCGCGCGCGCCGGCGGGATCGAGGCGGCTGTGAGGTTCGCCGAGGCCGCCGGGACCCGCGTTCACAGCGAGATCCTCGCCAGTGAGACCGACTTCCCCGGCGACCACGACCAGTGGGTCTCGCCGATCCCACCCAACGAGGACCTCGCGGCGACACTGTTGAGCGCCGACACAGTGGTTTTCGCGGGCTGTTCGACCAACACCACGCTGACGCGCCACGAGCGCGAGCTCGTCGACGACGACACGACCTGTATCCACCTCACCGACGCGCCCCACGAACTCGGGAAGAACCAGCCGGCCGACGCCGCTGTTCTCGGCGACCCTGGGGCGGTCTTGGACGAACTCGCGGACCGGGTTCGCGACCGGCTCGACGAGGGAACCAGGACCGAGCGCCTCGACGCGGTGGCCGCGACGAAGGAGATGGTTGCGGGTCAGATAGCGGGGATCGGCACCGGCGACGAGGAGAGCCCACACGCCTCGAAGGCCGAGCTCGTGGACGCGCTCTACGAGGCCGCCCCCGACGCCTTCGTCGTCGACGAGGGGATCACCGCGAAGTACGCGATGCTCGCGCGCTGGCCGCTCCAGCCTGAACAGTACATCTCCAACAAGGGCGGCGGCCTCGGCTACGGGCTCCCCGCCTCCGTGGGCGCGGCGCTGGCCGAGTCCCTCCGGGACGAACCCCGCGACGTCATGGGGTTCGTTGGCGACGGCTCGTATCTCTACTACCCCCACAGCCTCTACACCGCTGCGCGCTACGACCTCGATCTCACCGTCGTGATCCCCGACAACCGCAACTATCGAATCTTGAAGGACAACACCCTCGACCTGCTCGGCGGCGACGAGACCGACTACGACTGGACCGACATGGAGTTCGCGCCACCGGTGGATATCCCGACGAACGCCGAGAGCCACGGCGCGCGTGGAGAACTGATCGAGTCACCCGAGGATATCGCCTCGGCCGTCACGAGCGCCCTCGGCCGGGACGGCCCGGACGTGCTCGACGTGCTGGTTCACGACTGAGACCACCACAACGCACATATCGCTGGTTTGCCGAGATGAGAACGAATGGCCCGTTCGGTTCCGGTTCTGGTCCTCGTGCTGGCGCTCGTTCTCGCGGGCTGCAACGGCTTCGTCTCCGATGACGACACCCCCACGGAGGCGGTCACGCCGGTCGCGGTGCCCACCGACGAGCCAACGCCGACCCCGACCCCACAGCTCGCCCCCGGTCTCGACGAGACGGGCGTCACCGACCCCGTCGAGCTCGGCGAGGCCCACGCCGCTGTGCTCGACAACCGCTCGTTCACGGTCCACAGCGAGACGACGGTCCGCTTCGCCAACGGCAGCACCTACCGACACGACGAGCGGATCGGACGGTTCGCGGCGAACCGAAGTCGGTACCACGTCTCGTCGAACGGCTCCGGGTCGGTACCGGTCCGCAACGCCTCGTGGTACAGCGTCGAAGCGTGGTCGGACGGGTCGCAGGTCCTCACCGCACAGCGGATCGACGGGAACACGTCCTACGACACGCAACGCGGTCTCGACGGGAGCCCGGCATCGGTTCGCGAGGGCTACAACGGGTTCTTCCGGTTCGAACCGGGGACCGGACAGGCGGTCTACACGGTGTTCGGCGCGACCGAGACCCGGTTCGTCGGCGAGACGCGTCGAAACGGGGATCGGTTCTATCAGGTCACGGCGACCGACGTGACGAACCCGAACGCGTTCGCCGACGGGGGCGTCGAGGAGCTCCGGTACCCCTCGCTTCGCGCGCTGATCGCGCCCACTGGCCTCGTTCGCGAGTACCGCCTCGATTACACCGCGACGCTCGACGGCCCGGGGGCCCCGAACGAGACGGGGCGAACGGTCCACGTCGACCGCTGGGTGAGCTACACCGACATCGGGACCACCACGGTCGAGCGCCCGTCGTGGTACGACGAGGCCGTCGCGAACGCCTCGACGGCGACGGGGTAAGAGTCTACTCGGGTGGGTCGACCCACAGCCGCTCGCCGTCGAGGGTCTCGGGAAAGATCTTCCCCGGGTTGAGGGTGTCCGTCGGGTCGAGCGCGTGTTTGACCGCACGCATCGCCTCGACGCTACTCTCCCCGTGCTCGGCCACGAGGTACTTGCGCTTTCCCTGGCCGACGCCGTGTTCGCCGGTCGAGGTGCCGCCGAGTTCGATCGCGCGCTCGACGATGGCGTCCGAGACCGCCGTGCCCGCCGCGCGTTCGTCCGGGTCGTCGAGGTCCACGAGCACGTTGTAGTGGACGTTGCCGTCGCCAGCGTGCCCGAAACACAGCACGTCGAGGCCGTGCGCCGCGGCCTCGTCCTTCGCGAACCGAACCATCGCCGGGTAGTCGCTGATGGGCACGGTGACGTCGCCGGGTTTGACGGGTCGGCGCGGCGGGTCGTAGGCGACCATCGCGGGCGCGAGGTCGCGGCGGGCCTGCCAGAGCCGCTCCATCGCCTCGCCCGCGCCGACCTCGAACCCCGTCGCGCCGCACCGTTCGAACACCTCGCGGCAGGTCTCGACCTCGGTCCCGATACCGTGGTTCGCGTGGAACTCGAGGAAGACTACCGGCGATTCGGGGAGATCGGTACCGGAGTAGGCGTTGGCGACCGCGGCGCTCAGCGGGTCGAGGAGTTCGATCGTGGCGACGTCGACCCCCGCCTGCATCGTCGCCGAGACCGCCTCGGCCGCGGCGTCGAGGTCATCGAACGTCGCCCGTCCGCCGCGGACCTGTTTCGGCCGGCGGGCGAGCTCGAACGTGATCCGCGTCACCACACCGAGCGTGCCCTCGCTTCCGACGAGGAGGTCGGTCAGATTGTAGCCGCTGGAGGTCTTCTTCGCCCGGCTCCCGGTCTCGATGACGGTCCCGTCCGCGAGCACAGCTTCGAGCCCGAGCACCCAGTCGTGGACCTCGCCGTACTTCACCGTCTTCGCCCCGCTCGCGTCGTTCGCCACCATCCCGCCGACGGTCGAGATGTCGGCGGACTGTGGGAGCGGCGGGAGGAAGAGGTCGTGGTCGTCGACCGCGTCGTTCACCGCCGACCCGAGCACGCCCGGCTCGACGTCGACCTGGAAGTCCGCGGGGCGGACGTCGAGCACCGAGTCCATCCGCGTGAGGTCCATGCTCACGCCGCGATGGGCCGGCAGCGCGTTGCCTTCGAGCCCCGTGCCCGCCGCGTAGGGCGTCACCGGAACGCCTCGCCGGGTGGCGGCCGCGAGCACCGCGCTGACTTCCTCGGTGGAGCCAGGCCAGCAGACCGCGTCGGGCACGACGTCCTCGCCGGGCGGTGTCCCCCAGTCGGCGGCGTGGTCGCCACGGTCGTCGTCGCCGAACGAGACCCGGTCGTCCGGGAGGTGGTCGGTCAGAAACGAACAATCGTGAGTCATGCCGGTCGTCCGTCCGCCGCGGGCATAAACCTCAAGGGAGAGGTGGCGGTCGGACACCGCTCGAAACGGGCTCGGACCGTGCTCATCCCCCGAGCAACCACCGCCGAAGACGCACGAGCGCGCTACCCCGCGTCGTCGTTCGGGTCGTGAGGTCGTCGACCGCCGCCTGCACCCGTTCGACCGGGTCGGTGTCGAACATCTCGTCGGCGAGCCGGGCGAGGAGCCACTCGGTCGCCTCGACGGCGTCGGCGAGGTCGTCGTAGGAGCCCACCCTGAAGTCGTGGGTGACGGGACCGCGGTCGGCCAGGCGCATCGAGAGGTGGAGGCGGAAGACGTCCGGGCCGTCCGGCCCTCGCTCGCCGAGCCGAACCTCGATGGTGGTCGTCTCGGACGGCTGGTACCGATAGCGATGCCAGCGCGTCCCGCCGGCCTCGAACGTCGGCGGCGTCGCCCACCCCGCCGGCATATCGACCCGATCGTCGACCATACCGGAGGGAACACGGCCCGTCCTTATCAAATCGATTCCCGCGATCCCCGGATGCAGCCTCAGCGACCGCGACGGGGACCACCGACGCCGATGGCTCCGACGATTGAATGGATCGTCCGATCCCGGTTCGGGACCCGTCCGTATCCGGTACCCGTGCTTTCCGGTTCTGGATCGAACGGTCTCTCTCCTATCCGATGTCCATCCGTTCGAACCGAACCCGACTGGCGAGCACCAGCGCCGCCGTGATGCCGAGGAGGACCAGCGCGCCAGCGAGGTCGTAGGTCCCGCCGACCAGGATCGCGTTCGGGTCGAAGTACGCCATCGGCGCGAGGGTGCCGAGCCACGAGACGTCGGAACCCACTACGAGCGATTCGAGGAGGTAGAGACCGAACAGTGTCCCGACCGCAGCGTTGCGCGCGGTCTCGACCCGGTCGAAGGCCACCGAACAGCCCAGTCCGATCGCCCCACAGCAGAGCAGATACGGGATCGAGAGCAGGTGGAGCGCCGCGAGGTCGGCGACCGCGACCGGCTCCTCGACCAGCCACGACCCGGCGACGAGCACCACGGGAACCACCACGCTGGCGACGAGGACGGGAACGAGCAACGAGAGGAACTTCTCGACGAGCACGCGTGAGCGCGAGACGGGAGTCGCGAGCAGCGTCTCCATCCGGTGGGCGTCGACGTCGCCCGCGACCGACTCGGCGGCGCTGTAGGCCAGGTAGATCCCGAAGAAGAGCCCCCAGAACAGGGTGTAGTACTCGCCGGCGAGCACCCCCTCGACGCTCGTGAGGCTTTCGAGACCGAAGGCCGCCCGGAACTGCGGCGGGAGCGCGTCCGCGAGACCCTGGACCTCGCTTCCGGCGACGATCTGCGGTGCGAGCGCGAGGAAGACCAGCCCCAGCAGCGAGAACGCGGCGCTGACGCCGAGCGCGCCGCGAACCCGGTGACGAGCCTCGTAGCGCAGTATCTCGAAGCTCATCCCAGATCCATCCTCCGGAAGCGGAGCTGGCTCGCGACGACGAGCACGAGGGTCGCGGCGAGCAGGACCGCTGCGCCCCCGAGGTCGTAGGTGCCGTCGAGCAGGATCGCGCTCGGGTCGAAGTAGTGCATCGGCGTGAACCGTTCGACGACCGCGTAGTCGGTGCCGGTGACCAGGGTTCGGGCGAGGAAGGCCACCACGAGCACGCCGACGGCCCCGCGCTGGGCGAGGCGCTCGGTCGGGAGGAACACCGAGAACGCGAGCCCGATCGCCGTACAGCACAGTAGATATGGAACGGCGAGGACGTGCAGTGCGATCAGGTTCTGGGTGTTCACGGGGTCGTCGATGAGCCAGCCACCGACGTATATCACCACGGGCGTGACCGCGTTGACCGCGAGGATCGGGACGAGGATCGAGGCGAACGCCTCGGCGACGACTCGTGACCGGGAGACCGGTGCGGCGAGGAGGGTGTCCAGCCGCCCGCTCTCGACGCCGCCCGCGACGAGTGAAGCCGTAGTGTAGGCGAGGTAAAGCCCGAGCACCAGGACCCAGCCGAACTGGTAGAGCTCGACCGACAGCAGCCCGGCGAGGCTGTCGAGGCTCTCGATCCCGAAGCCGACGACCAGCTGGTCGGGATAGCTCTCCAGGATGGCGTCGAGGTCGACGTTCGTGAACGAGGGCGTGAGCGCCACGAACATCGCGCCGTAGAAGCACGCGGCGGCGGTGATCGCGCCCGCCACGACGAGCCGGCGTTCGCCCTCGTAGCGCGCGACCTCAAGCACGCTTCTCGCCCCCGTTCGATGGCTCGACCTCGCCGTAGAATCGCATGAAGACGTCTTCGAGCGGCGCGTCGCCGATGTCGAGGTTGAGGACGTCGTAGCCCACGAGCCGATCGAGGAGCGCGTTGTAGTCGCCGGTGTAGGTGAACCGGACGGTGGTTCCCGCGCGACCGCTCGACGACTCTGCTTGGCCGTCGCCTTCGACATCGACTCCATCCGCTCGTCCCCCGTCGGCCGACGCCCCCGTCACCGACCGGTCCGTGCCGACGACCTCGATGTCGTGGGCCCCATCGAGCGCGAACGCTGCCGGGTCGACGGACTCGGCCACCCGGACCGAGACCCGCTTCCCGCCGCGGTCGAGCAGGGTCTCGACGGTTTCGAGTTCGACGAGGGTCCCGTTCCGGATGATCCCCACGCGGTCGCAGATCTTCTGGACCTCGCTCAGGACGTGCGAGGAGAAGAAGAACGTCACCCCGCGGGCCTGCTCGTCGCGGACGAACTCGTAGAACCGCTCCTGCATCAGCGGGTCGAGCCCCGACGTCGGCTCGTCCATGACCACGAGGTCGGGGTCGTGCATGAACGCGAGCACGATCGCGAGCTTTCGTTTGTTGCCCGTCGAGTACTCACCGATCTTTCGCTCCATCGGCGGGTCGAACAACTCCAACAGCTCCTCGCTCCGCTGGTCGCCCTTGAGCGAGGCCTGATATCGGAGGAACCGCTCGCCGGTGACGCGCTCGTCGAAGCCCATTACCGCCGGGACGTAGCCGAGGTGGCGTTTGGCCTCGATCATCGCGGCCTCGTCGGTCACGTCGTGGCCGAGCACGGTCGCGCTCCCGCTCGTCGGCGATTGAAACCCCAGCAACGTCCGGATGGTGGTGGTCTTGCCCGCGCCGTTCGGTCCGAGAAAGCCGAACACCTCGCCCTCGCGGACCGAGAACGAGAGGTCCTCGATCCCACGGATCTCGCCGTAGTACTTCGTCAACCCCTCGGTTCGTAGTGCGGCCATGACGACACCCGATGGAACTACGCCTGAAAATTGCATGAAGCTGTCGGGACCCCTGCACGCGAACGGGAGCGAAAGAATCCTGTCGGTCGCGGTGGGAACGCACCCATGACGGGGTTCGACGCGACGCGAGCCGCCGCCCGGGAGCGCGACGAGGCCGACCCGCTCGCCGGGTTCGCCGACCGGTTCTCGCTCCCCGACCGGCTCTACTTCGACGGGAACTCGCTCGGGCCAGCCTCCGAGGACGCCCACCGGACGCTCGATCGCGTGGTCGAGGAGTGGCGCGAGCTCGGGATCGGGGGCTGGACCGACGCCGACCCACCGTGGTTTCAGTATGGTGAATTCCTCGGCGACCGGCTCGCGCCGCTCGTGGGTGCGGGTAGCGAGGAAGTCGTCGCCGCGAACGCCACCACCGTCAACATCCACACCCTCGTCGGGACGTTCCTCGATACCCGCGACGATCCAGTCGTGCTGATCGACGAGCTCAACTTCCCGACCGACGGCTACGCCGTTCGGGCACAGCTCCGCCAGCGCGGGCTCGACCCCGAGACCCACCTCGTGGTGGTCGAGAGCGACGACGGGCGCACCATCGACGAGGCGCGCGTGGTCGCCGCGCTCGAAGCGAGGGATATCGACCTGGTCTTCCTGCCCTCCGTGCTCTACCGGAGCGGCCAGTTGCTCGATATCGAACGGCTCACCGCGGCCGCCCACCGCCACGACGCGCTCGTCGGCTTCGACCTCGCGCACTCCATCGGGGTCGTCCCCCACGATCTGTCAGCTCACGGCGTCGACTTCGCGGTGTGGTGTTCGTACAAGTACCTCAACGCGGGGCCGGGAGCCATCGCGGGTCTCTACGTCGACCGGGAGCACTTCGGGACGCCGCCGGCGCTCGCGGGCTGGTGGGGTCACGAGAAGGCGACGCAGTTCGAGATGAACCCTCGATTCACGCCCGCCGGGACCGCGGGCGCGTGGCAGATCGGCACCGTCCCGATGTTGAGCGCCGCGCCGCTCGAAGGCGCGCTTGACCTCGTCCACGAGGCCGGGATCGACGCGATCCGTGAGAAGTCGCTCGCACTCACCGACTACCTGACCGCGCTGGTCGATACCCGCCTCGGCGACGAGTTCACCGTCGGCACGCCGCGCGAGCCGTCGCGCCGCGGCGGGCACGTCGCGCTCGAACACCCCGACGCCCGCGGGGTCGTCGCCGCGCTCGGTGCCCGCGACGCGGTGGTTGACTTCCGACCGCCGGACGTCGTCCGTGTCTGCCCCGCACCGCTGTACACGAGCTACACGGACGTCTGGCGGTTCGTCGACGTGCTCGAAGCCATCGTCGCGTCGGGTGCGCACACGGACGCCGACGTCGATGGCGAGGTGACGTAGCGCCTCACTCCAGAACGGTCATCCCGTCCCCGGCGGGTTCGGCGTCCGTCGGGCGAACCCGGACCGCGGCGGCGATCTCGGCGGGGAGCGACACCGTCTCCTCGCGTCCCTCGGGCAGCACGGTCACCATCCCGAACGGTGCGACCTCGCGGACCTCGAGTTCCGTCTCGGGCGTGAGACCGGCGTCCGAGAGGTACGCCAGGATCTCGGGGTCGGTGTCGGCGACCTGGGTCACGACGGCGTGCTCGCCCTCGCCGTACTCCGAGAGCGGGTCGTCGTCGGCCCCGGTGTGTTCGAGGTCCGCGGTGGGGATCGGTGCGCCGTGTGGGTCGGCGGTCGGGTCGCCGAGCACCGCCGCGAGCTCGGTTTCGAGCCGCTCGCTGATGTGGTGTTCGAGGGTGTCGGCCTCGTCGTGGACCTCCGTCCAGTCGTAGCCCAGATGCTCGGCGAGGAAGAGTTCGAGCAGTCGGTGGTGGCGGATGGTTTCGAGCGCGATCAGGTCGCCCTCCTCGGTGAGGCGGACACCTTTGTACTCCTCGCGCTCGACCAGCCCGTGGCCTTCGAGGCGCTTCATCGTCGCCGTCACCGTCGGTGGCGTGACGTCGAGCGCGTCCGCGATGGCCGATGTCGGCACCGGCTCGTCGCCGTCGGCGAGCTGATAGACCGTTTTGAGGTAGTCCTCGGCCGTCGCGCTCGGCATACCTGCTCTACCTCATCGACCTACAAAATCGTTGCGTCGGCCCTCGATTCCGGCCTCGGGCGCGCTGGAAGAATTTCAGGCGCAGGCGGTGGGGGTGTGCTGGGCGTCGGTCTCGCCGGCCACGTCCATGAGCTCGTGGTAGCGGTTCCGGATCGTGACGTTGCTGACCTCGGCGACCTCGCTGACCTCGTCCTGGGTGAGCTTGCGGTTGGTGAGGATGCCGGCGGCGTAGAGCGCTGCCCCCGCGAGTCCGACGGGGCTCTTCCCGGAGTGGATCGCCTGCTCCTCGGCGGTGGTGAGGAGTTCGCGTGCGCGTCGCTCGGTCTCCTCGCTCACGTCGAGGTCGGAGGCGAACCGCGAGAGGTACTGCTGGGGTTTCGGCGGGGCGATCTGGAGGTCGAGCTCCTGGTTGATGTAGCGGTAGGCCCGCTTGAACTCCATCTCGTCGACCCGCGAGACCGCGCCGACCTCCTCGACGCTCCGCGGGAGCCCCATCTGCCGGATCCCGGCGTAGAGCGAGGCGGTCGACATCCCCTCGATCGAGCGCCCGGGGAGGAGGTCCTCCGCGAGCGCGCGGCGGTAGATCACCGAGGCGGTCTCGCGAACGTCCTTCGGGACGCCGAGGGCGCTCGCCATCCGGTCGATCTCGCCGAGGGCCTGTTTGAGGTTGCGTTCCTTCGAGTTCCGGGTCCGGAAGCGTTCGTCCCAGGTCCGGAGGCGCTGCATCTGCTGGCGCTTGCGCGAGCTCAGGGCGTTGCCGTAGGCGTCCTTGTTCTGCCAGCCGATCTGGCTGGAGAGCCCTTTGTCGTGCATCATCTTCGTGGTGGGCGCGCCGGTGCGTTTCTTCTCGTTGCGCTCGGCGGCGTCGAACGCCCGCCACTCGGGCCCGTGGTCGATCTCGTTCTCGTCGACCACGAGACCGCACTCGGTACAGACGGTCTCGCCGTGTTCCGTATCGGAGACGAGCCGGCCACCACACTCCGGACAGACCTGTTCGGTCTCGTCGGTCGTGGTCTCCTCGACCGTCCCCTGGGTCGTTCGTTCGTTCGATTCGTGCGCTCGGATGCGTGTCGTGTTACCTTCCAATATCGTGTGGGTGAGCGGATGCTCGAATGGTGATGTTCGCTGGCGGTACAACGGGGGGTTTCTACAGTGTATGGTACGGGGCTGAACTATTTAAGGGCTCCGGCCGTTTGCCGCCCGAAATCGGTATTGAGACGGGGTGAGACGACGATATGGGGTGTCGCGTCAACGGAAAAGGTCGGTACACGAACGGCGGCGACACACTGGCGTGCGTTCCGCCGGTCTGCGGGGGTCGCGAGCGTTTCCACGGCGCTCGTCGACCGGTCCGTCCGAATCCTGCGGAAACCAGTAGGTTGAGGTTCGGTCGGCGTCGAGCGGGTGTATGAGCCTCGAACGCGAGCACGACTGTCCCGACTGTGGCGAGCGACGGCAGTTCTATCGCGCCGCGAGCACGACGCTCCACCTCGGCGAGAAAGTGAAGTGGCGCTGTCCCGACTGTGGCTACGCGTTCGTCACCATCGGCGACGACATCAGCTCCGCGCCGGACCCGGCCTGACGACCGCCGTCGACACCGAGTCACCCCGGCGACGAGCATGGCTCGCGGTCGGTAGCAGATCTTTTTATACGCTGAGCACCAACGCCCGCCCAACGATGTACACGTGTGGTGTGGACGTACGTGCGGACGACGAGGAATGATACGGCCCTCGTTCGAACCCGTCGATACCGGCATCGCGGTCATGGACCCGATAGAGCGCCACCAGTACACGCTCTCGACGCCAACGCCGGTCACGCCCCACCCCGCCGAGACGGAACCGTTCCGGTTCCCGGTCGAGACCGCCGTCTCGATCCGCACCAGCGCGTTCTCGTTGCCGAGCGTCGTCACGATACACGTTCGCGACGGGAACGGTACCCCGGTCCGGACGGCCGAACACTTCGCGGACGAGCACCTGCCCGAAGGGACCTACGGTATCGAGCTGAACACGCCGGTGAAGCTCTACCTCATGGTCGAGGGGTCGGTGGACCTGACCGCCGACGCCGAGCGAATGTCGATCGAGTTCGGCGAGGAAGTCGACGTATTGGTGGGCGCGCGCTCACACCACGACCGGCCGGCGGCGACGGTGACGACGACGTCGGACCCCGAGGACCTGATGCAAGCGATTTCGACGTTCGGCTCGGCGCTCAAGGCTACCAGCCCCGAGCGCTCCTATCCCACGCTTCGAGGCCACCCGCCCACGGTCGAACTCGGCGAGGAACTCGACCTCGCGGGGCTCGAACCGCCCGACACCGGCGTGACGATCGAGGTTCCGGCGGACTGCCGGTCGGTGTTCGTGGTCGCGCCGCTGGCCTACTACCTCGGCGCGCGGGTGGTTCCGGGCGACCCACCCCGAATCCGGACCGAGACGGGATTCGAGTACGAACTGGACGGTCCCGCCGGCTTCGAGACCACCGTCGAACGCACCCTCAAGCGCGCCTTCTTCCTCGACTGTCTCACCAGAACGGAGGGGTTGTACCCCGTGGCGCTCCACGAGCGGTCGGCGCTGGAGTCGACGCTGGGGCTCGATTTCGGCGCGCTCTACGACCGTCCGCTGGCGGCCCGGCTCGAAGCCGCTCTCGACATCCCCTACGAAACCATCGAACCACACCTTCCCCAGTGGAAGCTCACCGCCCACGTCGAGCCAACCCCCGACAGCGTCGAGATGCTCCCCTTCCTCGTCGACGACCTCGCCGTCGTTCGCTGTAGCGAGACGGAGGCGACCGCGGACCAAGCCGAACCCGTTTCGGCCGACGCCGACGGCCGGACGACCGACCGTTCCGACGTGGCCGGCGCGTTCACCCGGAGCACGAGCCGTGGCGAACCGGCTCGGCACACCGCCCGAACGCGGTTCGTGAAACCCGACGCCGGCACGTCGCTCGAACAGACGTGGGTCGGCGACGGCACGCCGCTGGGCGCGAGCAAGGCCACGGTCGAGGCTTACCGGAACCGCCTCGACCGCACGCCGACCGAGGGCGACATCACCGTGCGGGTGGTCTGTAACGACCCCGCGATGGACGAGGAGCGGGGGCTGGTCGATACGATCTACGGCGACCGCGACCTCCCGTTCGACGTCGCCGTCGAGCGCGACCTCACCACGCGCGAGCTCCGCACCCTCCTCGCGGAACGGACCGACTTCCTCCACTACGTCGGCCACGTGGACGACGGCGGCTTCGAGTGTATCGACGGCACCCTCGACGCCGCGACGCTGGACTCGGTCGGGGTCGACGCCTTCCTGCTCAACGCCTGCCAGTCCTACGAACAGGGGATGAGTCTGATCCGGAAGGGCTCCATCGGCGGCATCGTCACCCTCGCCGACGTGCTCAACGCCGAGGCCGTCACGATGGGGAAGACGCTCGCGGGGCTGCTCAACGCCGGCTTCCCGCTGCGCGCCGCGCTCGAAGTCGCCCGTGACGAGAGCATCATGGGCGAGGAGTACCTCGTCGTCGGCGACGGCGGCTTCGCGCTGGCTCAACCGGCCGGGAGCTTCCCGAACCTCTGTCGCATCGAACGGACCGGCGAGACGTTCACCGTCGACTACACCATCTTCTTGACCTCCAGACAGGGGATCGGGAGCCTGGTCGTTCCCTTCTTCAGGGAGAACGACCAGTACTACATCTCCTCCGGGCTCGTACAGACGTTTACGGTCACGGAGGAGGACCTCCAGGCGTTTCTGGAACTGGAGGACGCCCCCGTCCGGGTCGGGAGCGAGCTGCGCTGGAGCCAGCGCCTGGACCTCGATACGCTCTGACCTACGGGCCGCTGATGCCGCCGTTGTTGCCGGCGGCCACGGGCCCGATCTGCGTCAGGAGGACCATCAGACCGAACAGCGCCGAGAGGGTTTTCGGGTGGTTCTGCAGGTACGTCCGGAGTTCGTCGGTGTCGGACATGACGTCCTACCCAAGACACGCCATCGATATGAATATTTTCGAAGATATCCTATAACAACAATTTAGGTCTAATTCGTTGAATAGACGGTACAAATCACTGAATCAACTCGTAGCGTAGAAAATGCATGAGGGAAAAGAGATGGCTGATGGACGACGTAGGTTGGAATGATGTCGAACGCTCGTCGAGCGTTCGAGCCGCCGGCTCGTGGGAGACGCGTGGCTCGACCGTGGACGGTTTTCGGGAGAACGGTGTTCCGAGGGCTACGAGAGCTCTGTTTCCAGGTCGTCCCAGCAGTCGGGACACACCTGCTGGTCGACGCAGTACCGCCTGATCTGGGTTTCCTCCGCCGTGATCTGTTTCGACGACCGGGTGGTGTCCTCGACCTCGAGCACGACCCGATGACGGGGGCGGCCATCCGGAAGCGGTTCCTCACAGAGTGGACACGGCTTCATTTCATGGTGTTTCGCGTGATACGTACATAAACCTATTCACCCATCCCGAGGGATAGAGTGACGTACGGCACCGCAAAGCAGCGGTTTCAGGGATACCCACCCCAATGGTTTTGTCCGCCGGTCGACAGACCGAACCGTGAAGGGCGTCGTGCTCGCCGCCGGCGAGGGAACCCGCCTCCGACCGCTCACCGCCGCAACACCGAAGGGGCTGCTCGATGTCGGCGGCAGGCCGATCCTCACCCGCTGTTTCGAGCGGCTAGTCGACCTCGGAGTGACGGAGCTGGTCGTGGTCGTCGGCTACGAGGGCGACCGGATCCGCGAGCGTTACGGCGAGGCGTTCGCCGGGGTCCCCATCAGCTACGCCGTCCAACACGAGCGCGACGGAATGGCACACGCCCTCCTCGCCGCCGAGGACCACCTCGACGGGCCGTTCGTGCTGATGGACGGCGACGGCGTCGTCTCGTGCGACCTCCGACGGCTGGTCGAGCGCCACCGCGACCCGGCCGTGGACGGGACGGTCCTCGTCCAGGAGGTCCCCGCGAGCGCGGCGCGCGAGAAGATGGTCTGCGTCCTCGACGAGAACGACGAACTCGTCGGCTGGGAGAACAAACCCGAGGACCCGCCGGACCCGAGCCTCGTGGCCGCGAGCGTCCAAACCGCGACACCGGCGCTCCTCGACGCCTGTCGGCGTGTCGAGCGCTCGCCGCGCGGCGAGTTCGAGATGAGCGACGCCATCGGCCACCGGGTCGCCGACGGCGCACGGATCGTCGGGATTCGGTGTGACGGCTGGCTGGTCAACGTCAACACGCCCGCCGACCTCGCGCGGGCGAACGAACTGGTTCGCGAGCGGGACTGAGGGGTTACTCGTCGAGCGCCTGCCAGGACAGTCGTGGACTCCGAGCGGCGCTCGCCTGGTCGATCCGCCGTGCCGCCGTTCGTTCCGGGGCGGCTTCGAGGGCATCGTCGTCATCGGCCGCGGCTTGGTCGAACGCCCGCGCGAGGTGGTCGAGCGAATCGCGGGTCTCGGCCTCGGTGGGTTCGGTCATCAACGCCTCGTCGACGGCCTCGGGCCACTTCGTGGTCGGCGGGTGAACCCCGTAATCCAGCATCCGCCGTGCGACGTCGGCGGCATCGCGGCCGGCGCTCGCGACGAACTCGTGGTGGAACGGCGAGAAGGGTATCTCGTAGTCGATCCGGCTCGCGAGGTAGTTCGCGTTCAGCACCGCTTTCGCGCTCGCGTCGGCGAGCCCCGCGTCGCCGAGCCGGGCGATGTAGGCGTAGGTCTTGATCAACACGAGCCAGTTGCCGGCGAAGCCGTGAACCTTGCCGACCGTCCGTTCGGGTTCGACCGTCTCGTAGCCCGAGTCGGTCTTCCGAACCTGTGGCGTGGGGAGGAACGGCGCGAGTTCCTCGACGACGCCGACCGGTCCGGCACCCGGACCGCCGCCGCCGTGGGGCGTCGCGAACGTCTTGTGGACGTTGTAGTGCATCACGTCGAAGCCCATGTCGCCCGGTCTGGCGCGACCGAGCAGCGCGTTGAGGTTCGCACCGTCGTAGTAGAGCAGTCCACCGGCCTCGTGGACGACTTCGGCGACCTCCTCGATGTCGCGTTCGAACAGTCCCAGCGTGTTGGGATTGGTGAGCATCAGCGCCGCGGTGTCCTCGCCCACCGCCGCCCGGAGCGCCTCGACGTCGACCCGCCCGTCCTCGGCGCTCGGGAGTTCGACCACGTCGTAGCCCGCGAGCGCGGCGCTCGCGAAGTTCGTGCCGTGGGCGCTCTCGGGCACGATGATCTCGCTTCGCTCCTCACCGTGGTGTTCGTGGTAGGCCTTCGCCACGAGGATCCCCGTGAACTCGCCGGCCGCCCCGGCCGGCGGCTGGAGGGTGACGCTCTCCATTCCGCCGATCGCCGCGAGATACTCCTGGAGCCGATAGCGGAGTTCGAGGTTGCCCTGCACCGTCCCCTCCGACCGGTCGGGGTGGGTCCCGGCACCGGGGAGGGCGGCGACGTCCTCGGTGAACCCCGGGTTGTACTTCATGGTACAGCTCCCGAGCGGGATCGGGCCGCTCTCGACGCCGTAGCTCATCTGCGACAAACGAGTATAGTGGCGCGCGAGTTCGGGTTCGGCGAGGTCGGGGAGGTCGAGCCCGTCCCGTGTGAGGTCGTCGGGCAGCGGTGAGTCCTCGACCGCGACCTCGGTCGAGCGTTTCTCGGCGAGCAGGGGTTCGTAGCGGTCGTCGTCCTCGGTCCACCGTGCCTGGTCGTAGTTCACGCGAGACACCTCCGGTGTCGAGTAGCGCGGAACCGTCGGTTCCGCGGACCATGTGAGCGGTGGCTACGCCGCCGCGAGCAGACGTGAGTAGAGGGCGGCTTCGCCGCGACCGTGATCATGCGACCACCTCCAGCGCCTCGGCCAGCTCGTCGGCGTGCTCGACGTTCGTCTCGGTGACACAGACCTGGACCAGGTGGTCGTCGATCGCGTGGACCGCGAACCCCCGTTCTTCGAGGTCGGTTCGAACATCGGAAGTCGGGCGGTCGGTTCGCGCCGCGAACTCCCGGAAGTGGTGGCGGTCGTGGACCGGCGCGGTGATCCCATCTATTTCGTCGAGCCGTTCGGCGAGGTCGCGCGCGTTCGTTACGCAGTCCTCGGCGAGGTTCACCAGCCCGTCGGGGCCGAGCCACACGGCGTGCATCGCGGCCCGGAGCGCGACCCACGCCTGGTTGGTGCAGATGTTCGAGGTCGCACGTTCGCGCCGGATGTGTTGTTCGCGCGTCTGGAGGGTGAGGGTGTAGGCCCGTCTCCCGCTCCGATCCTCGCTCGCGCCGACGAGTCGTCCGGGGACCTGGCGGAGGAAGTCCTCGCGGCAGGCGAACAGCCCGAGGCCCATCCCGCCGCTGGTGCCGAGGCCGAGCGCCGCGTCGCCGACCACCACGTCCGCTCCGACCGCCGCAGGCTCGGAGAGGAGGGCGAGCGCGACCGCGTCCGAGCCGAGACAGAACACCGCATCGTCGTCGGCCGCGAGGTCACCGATGGTCGAGAGCTCCTCCTCGATGGTCCCTCGTACAGTGGGGTTCTCGGCGTAGACCATCGCACAGTCCTCGTCGACCGACTCCGCGAGCGCGTCGATATCGACGTTGCCGTCGTCCATCGGATAGGATTCGACGACCGCGTCGGTCCCGGTGAGGTAGTTCTCGAGTACCTCTCGCCGGCCCGACTGGAGCTGTTCGGGGACCAGGATCCGCGTGCCCGACACCGACCGCGAGCGGAGCGCGAGCGTCGCGGCCTCGCCGAGCGCGCTCGCGGCGTCGTACATCGAGCAGTTCGCTATCGATAAACCTGTGAGTTCGACCAGCATCGACTGGTACTCGAAGAGCGCCTGGAGGAACCCCTGGGCGACCTCGGGTTGGTACTGGGTGTACGACGAGAGGAACTCGGATCGGTCGGAGAGGTGGTCGACCATCGAGGGGACGTAGTGGTCGTAGTGGCCTCGGCCGAGGAATTCGGTGAGGTCGTCGTTCCCGTCGAGCAGCGACGCCAGCTCGCCTCGAAGCTCGCGTTCGCCGCGTGGTTCGATCCCGAGGTCGCCCTCGAAGCGGACCGCCTCGGGGATGTCGAACAGGGCTTCCTCGCTCTCGACGCCGACGGCGTCCAGCATCGCCGCCGTCTCCTCGGCGGTCTGTGGAGCGAACGGACTCCCGGTTTCGGCAGCCGGACCGCGTCGGTCGTGACTCATCGGCGAGACCACCCACCAGTGGCGTGAGACGACATTGGTAGACCCTTCGTGGGTGGGCATATCAGACCGTCGTTCGAGGCGGGTCGACCCTCCCGAACGAACAGTTAAGACCGTGGCGAGCCATCGTTCCGCCCCGCTCCCGAGGCCGAGCGGGGGGACCAGCAACACTATGAGCACGACCGAAGACGTTCTCGACCACCACTTGGAAGCGTTCGGCGACCAGGACATCGAGGCGACGATGGCGGACTACGCCGACGACGCCGTCGTCATCACCCACGGCGACGTTCATCGCGGGCGCGAGGCGATCGCTGACTGGTTCGAGACCGAGCTGTTCACCGAGTTCGAACAGCCAGACGTAACGTTCGATCTGACCGAGAAGACCGTCGAGGGCGAGTACGCCTACATCACCTGGGAGGCCGACACGCCGGACACCGATTACGAGTTCGCGACCGACACGTTCGTGGTCCAGGATGGGAAGATCGTCGCCCAGACGCTCGGCGTGAAGGCCACGTCGAAGCACTGAGATCGGGGAAGCCCGACTAGGGCTACCTACTCGATCTGGTCGCGGTAGGCCTCGGCGTCCAGCAGGTCGTCGAACTCGCCCTCGTCGTCGAGGTCGACTTCGAGCAGCCAGCCGTCGCCGTACGGGTCGTCGTTGAGGAGCTCCGGCGCGTCGAAGACGTCGTCGTTGATCGCCGAGACGGTGCCCGAGACCGGTGCGTAGAGGTCCGAGACCGCCTTGATCGACTCCACCACGCCGAATCCCTCGTCGTGTGCGACCGCGTCGCCCGCCTCGGGGAGTTCGACGAAGACGATGTCGCCGAGTTCGTCCTGGGCGAACGCGGAGATACCGATACGGGCGGTCTCCCCGTCCTTTCGCGCCCATTCGTGACTCTCCAGATAGTGCTGGTCCTCGGGAACTTCGAAACTCATCGTTGGTAGAACGGGAGCGGCCTAATACGTGCGTCTTTCGGCTCGCCGCGGATCTCGACCCCCACCTCGGTCCCCGGCTCGGCGAACTCGCTCGGGACGTAGCCCATCCCGAGCGGGACCCCAAGTGTCGGGCTCATCGTCCCGCTCGTGACCGTTCCAACGGTTTCGCCCTCTGCACTGATCTCGTAGCCGTGGCGCGGGATGCCGCGTTCTTCGAGCTCGAAGCCCACGAACCGTTCTTCGGGGCCCGACTCCGCGACCGCCGCGAGCGCGTCCCGACCCACGAACTCGGTGTCGAGGTCGACCGCGAAGCTCACACCCGCCTCGACGGGGTTTCGGGGGTTCGTCTCGGCGTCGAAATCCTGGCCGGAGAGCAGGAAGCCCGCCTCGATCCGGAGGGTGTCGCGCGCGCCGAGGCCGCAGGGCTGACAGTCGAGGGCGTTCCAGACCGCCGCCGCCTCGTCCCACGGCGCGAGGAGTTCGAAGCCGTCCTCGCCGGTGTAACCCGTGCGCGCGACGAGACACTCGATGCCGTCGAGGCTCGTGACCCCCGCCGAGAACCGCCCGAGGTCGGCGATATCGCCCTCCACCGCTTCCCCGAGGAGGTCCACCGCATCCGGCCCCTGGACCGCCACCATCGCGGAGTCGGTCGTCCGGTTCTCGACGGTGGCGTCCAACCCCCACTCGTCGCGGTGGTCGACCCATCGGTCTTCCATCTCCTCGTCGTGACCCGCGTTCGGGATGAACAGGAAGTCGGCGTCGCGCTCGGCGGGGAGCCGATAGACGACCGTATCGTCGAGGATGACCCCCTTCGAGTCGGTGATCATCGCGTACTGCGCCTTCCCTGGGTCGAGGCTCGCGACGTCGTTGGTGGTGAGCCGATTCAGGAGCTCGGCGGCGTCGGGCCCCGACACCTCGATCTGGCCCATGTGCGAGACGTCGAACTTGCCGGCCGCCTCGCGGACGGCGGCGTGTTCGGTGCGGATGGAGTCGAACTCGACGGGCATCTCCCAACCGCCGAACTCGGTGGTCTTCGCGCCACTGGCGGCGTGTTCGTCGCCCAACGGTGGGTCACGGAGGTCCATGTCGATGGCGTCGTGCCGCGCGACCTAATCGTTTCCACTTCCACTTTTTTCTGCGTCGGGTTGGTTCGCTTCGCTCACCAACCGCTCCTTGAAAAACCTGGACTAAAAAAGGCTGCTCGCTCCCTCGCTCCGCTCGGTCACTCGCAGTACAATCACTACCATCCCCGCCACCACTCCCGCAACGCGCCACACGCCTCCCCAGCCGACTGCGCTCCTCGGTCGTTCGCGTTCGCTCACTCCTTGCGGTGCTCATCCACCGTCGGAGCCTTGCTCCGACGAGCCTGCCCTCGCGCAGCTCGCGCAAACCTCGCACAATGTCCGCGGTCGGCGCTCGTTTTCACTCGCGCACGACCGCGAGCGCGCGCCGACCGTACCCAGAACGACGAGATTCCACCGCGGGTCGAACCTCGGTCAGAACACCCGGGAGCGACGCGTGCCCCGCGAGGCAGTATCGTAGTAGTCGTCGACGAACTCGCGCCGCCACCAGTCACCACGCGACCACCGAGCGAACCACAACCGACGGTTTTTGCCCGCGTGCGGCCGAGCGGGTTGTATGACCGATACGGACCGACGGGCCGACCTCGCGGTGCGGGCGGCGGAAGCCGGCGCGGCCCTCGCGCTCGACTCGTTTCGCGGGGAACTCTCGGTCGAGACCAAGACCGGGAAGACCGACCTCGTCACCGCGACCGACCGCGCGGCCCAGGACCGCGTCATCGAGACCATCCGCGAGGGGTTCCCGGACGACGCGATCGTCGGCGAGGAGGACGACGCGCTGAAACGGGTCCCCGACGAGGGACCGTCGTGGGTCATCGACCCCATCGACGGCACGAGCAACTTCGTTCGCGGGCTCCGGATCTGGGGGACGAGCGTGACGGCCGTGGTCGACGGCGAACCCGTCGCCGCGGCGACGGTGTTGCCCGCGCTCTCGGACACCTACGTCGCCGACGGCTCGGGAACGCGGCTCAACGGCGACCCGGTGCGCGTCAGCGACCGCGGGGACCCGGAGACGTTCGCGGTCGTCCCGATCCTGCTCGGCGAGCGCCGGCTCGAGGACTACACCGCCACTATTGGGGCGCTCGCGAGCCGGTTCGGCGACATCCGGCGGTTCGGCTGCTCGCACGCCACGCTCGCGGCGGTCGCGGGCGGTTCGCTGGAGGCCGCGGTCGCGACCGCCGGGATGAGCCCGTGGGACACGGTCGGCGGCGCGCACATGATCCGCCAGGCCGGCGGCACCGTGACCGACCTCGCCGGCGAGCGGTGGCGGCACGACAGCGACGGCCTCGTAGCCTCGAACGGCGCGGCCCACGAGGAGCTGCTCGCGGCCGTCGGTCGCGAAGAGTAAGCGATCGTCGTCGTTCGCGAGCGGTCGGTTCGCTCGCGCGGTCAGCTGTTGTGGGGCTGTTCGTCGCGGTGGTTGTCGGGGTTCTCGGCTTCGCGGGCGGCCGCCTCGCGCTGTTCGGATTCGACCTCAACTTCGCCTTCGGCGGCCTCCTCCTGTTTCCGTTCGGCTTCGGCCTCGCGGGCTTCCTCCGCCTCGTCGGTCTCCTGTTCGGCCTCCTCCTTCTCCTTCGAGAGCGTCACGTCGCGTTCGTGGGGGTCGTCCTCGGACATACCCGCCCGTTGGGTCATCGCGACTATCAACCGTCCGCTTGCCTGTGATGGGCGACCGGCCGGAGAACCGCTACGCGGGATCTACGCCGACTCGGTGATCGTGAGGGTGTACGCGCCGGAGCCGTGGTACGAATCGACGCTGACCTGCACCGCGGTCGAGTCGTCGGGGTCGTCGATAGTGAGCGTCTCGTCGTCGTCGATCGACCGCGAGGTGTAGTCGTGGTTCCCCGGGCTAGCGGTCCGGGTCGTGCCGGTGTTCACGTAGACGTCGAAGTCGCTATCGCTCGGGCCGTCGAGTTCGATCCGTAACGTGCTCGGCGAATCGTACGTCCACGACCACGTGTGGTCGTTGGCGTCGCGGTAGCCCGAGAGGGAGCCGTCGAACGACTCCATCGTGGATTCGCTGCCGGTTCCCGGTTCCGTGGTGAGGGCGTTGCCGGCGTCGACCCGCCCGGAACCCTGTTCGGCATCCGAGAGCCCGACGTCGACGGCGGTGTTCTTGAGGTGGTCTCGAAGTTCGGCGTTGGTGAGGTCCCACTTCGCGAGCGCGAGCCCCGCCGTGCCAGCGACCACGGGGGTCGCCATCGAGGTCCCCGAGATCGCGTTGTAGGGGGTGCCGGGTTCCGACCACGTCGAGAGGACGTTGGTGCCGGGCGCGGCGAGTTCGACCGCGTCGCCGTACTGGGAGTACGACGCCAGCGACTCGTCGGGGTCGAGCGCCGAAACTGCGAGCGATTCGGCGTACCCAGCGGGATAAGAGACGCCCTCGATACCGTCGTTGCCCGCTGCGGCCACTACCAATGCGCCTTCATCGGTGGCGTACGACACCGCGTTCTTCATGGTCCGAGTGTACCCGCCCCCACCGAGTGAGAGGTTGATCACGTCCGCGCCCTGGTCGGCCGCCCACTGGATCCCGTCGGAGATATCGCTGGTCGAGCCTCTCCCGTCCTCGGCCAATGCACGGCCCGCGATGACGGTGGAGTTGCCGATACCCGTCACCCCGGTCCCGTTGTCGACGCTCGCAGCTGCGATACCCGTAACGTGAGTCCCGTGGACCTCCTCGGAGAGGCTGTCGGGGTAAGGGTCCGAGTCCCCGTCGGCGAAGTCCTCGCCGGGGTCCGCGGCCACGTTGTCTTCGAGGTCCGGGTGGTCGTACTTCACCCCCTCGTCGATCACGGCGATAGTGACGTCCGAACTCCCGAGGGTCTCGTCCCACGCCGTCGGAGCGTCGACCTGCTGGTCGGCGTACTGGTCGTCGTAGCGTGGGTCGTTCGGCCGGTAGAGCGCCTCGTAAGTGGCGTTGGGCTCGGCGTACGTGATGTAGTCCTCCTTCGTGACGGCCTCGATGAAGTTCGTGCGAGCGGTCGTCGTGGCCTCGTCCGGGAACTTCACCGCGACGTAGCTCAGCTCCTCGTTCTCGTGGACGACCTCGGCGTTGCCGGGCACGGACCGTTCGACGGCGGTCCGTATCCCGCCCTCGGTCTCCGAGACCCCGACGAGTATCTCGTCTTCCTTCGTTCCCGACTGACGACCGGGCGCTGCCGAGGCAACCCCACCGAAACCACCGATCAGTGCCCCGGCACCGAGGGCTTTCAAGAACGTTCGCCGACCGTGTCCAGATCGTTCGGCCATCGAGGATCGGTTCCCGCCTCTTCGAGTTAACCGTTTTCTAAGGAGATATGAAGTATATCCCTTCGTCCCGTGAAAGGATGGTTCCGTGGCGGACCGACGATCTGTAACTTCGATCGCGGTTCGAACCTCGTTGGAGTCGAGGACGACCGACACACCGTCACGGTACGCGAATAGGTCGAGAGTTCGGCGGGTGAGACCTACGTCGACTCGGTGATAGTGAGGGTGTAATCGCCGGCACCGCTGTAGGAGTCGACGTCGATCTGGAGCGCCGTCGACGTGTCGGGACCGTCGATGGTGACCGTCTCGTCGCTGCCCGGCGAGCGGGAGGTGTAGTCGTAGTTCCTCGGTCCGGCGGCCGAGTTCGTGCCGGTGTTGAGATAGAGGTCGAAGTCGGTCCCGCTCGGGCCGTCGAGTTCGACCGTCACCGTGCTCGGCGCGTCGTCGGTCCACGACCAGGTGTAGTCGTCGTAGTCCGCCGAGCCCGAGAGGGAGCCGCCGATCGATTCGGTGGTCGACTCGCCATCGTCGCCGCCGCCACCGTCCCCGCCGTCACCGCCGTCACCGGCATCCGCAGGGTCGGTCGTGACGGCGTCGCCGGCGTCGACCCGCCCGGAACCCTGTTCGGCATCCGAGAGCCCGACGTCGACGGCGGTGTTCTTGAGGTGGCTCCGGAGTTCGGTGTTGGTGAGGTCCCACTTCGCGAGCGTGAGTCCGGCCGTGCCAGCGACCACGGGGGTCGCCATCGATGTCCCCGAGATCGCGTTGTAGGGGGTGCCGGGCTCGGGCCACGTCGAGAGGACGTTGGTGCCGGGCGCGGCGAGTTCGACCGCGTCGCCGTACTGGGAGTACGACGCCAGCGATTCGTCGGGGTCGAGCGCCGAGACCGCGAGCGATTCGGAGTACCCAGCGGGATAGGAGACACCCTCGGTTCCGTCGTTGCCCGCGGCCGCCACTACCAACGAACCCTGGCCGGTGGCATAGGAGACCGCGTTCTTCATGGTCTGGGTGTAGCCACCGCCACCCAGCGAGAGGTTGATCACGTCGGCACCCTGGTCGGCCGCCCACTGGATGCCGTCGGCGATGTCGCTGGTCGAGCCTCGCCCATCCTCGCTCAGCGCGCGCCCCGAGATGACGGTGGAGTTGCCGATACCCGTCACCCCGGTCCCGTTGTCGACGTCCGCGGCCGCGATGCCCGCGACGTGGGTTCCGTGGATCTCCTCGGAGAGACTGTCGGGAGAGGGGTCGGAGTCCCCGTCGACGAAGTCCTTGCCCGGGTCCGCGGCCACGTTGCCTTCGAGGTCCGGGTGGTCGTACTTCACGCCCTGGTCGACCACCGCGACGGTCACGTCGGAGCTTCCGAGGGTTTCGTCCCAGGCCGTCGGGGCATCGACCTGCTGGTCGGCGTACTGGTCGTCGTAGCGCGGGTCGTTCGGCCGGTAGAGCGCCTCGTAGGTCGTGTTCTCCTCGGCGTACTTGACGTGGTCCTTCTTCGTGACCGCCTCGATGAAGTTCGTTCGGGCGACCGCAGCGGCCCGGGCCGGGAACTTCACCGCGACGTAGCTCAGCTCCTCGTTCTCGTGGACGACCTCGGCGTTACCGGGGACCGACCGTTCGACGGCGGTCCGCATCCCGTCCTCGGTCTCCGAAACCCCGACGAGGACCTCTCCTTCCTTCGGTCCGGGTTCGCGCCCCGGCGTCGCCGACGCGACGCCACCGAGACCGCTGAGCAGTGCCCCGGCACCGATGGCTTTCAGAAACCGTCGTCGACCGCGATTGGGTCGTTCGACCATTGTTCCACCCCAGCCGATGGACGTGCCATTGTTAAATATTACTTAGATTTTTCTAAATAATACTCTGAATAAGGAGAAACGAGCGAGCCGAAGAACGGTTCGGCGACGCTGCGGCCGTGGCAGTGCGGTTCCGATAACATCGTCGAGGTCGGCGCGCGAACTGGGTGAGGGGGAACCGACTGCCGGAACCGATGGCGATGCCGCACGCGGGCGAACACCGGCACGGCTTTGAGCGGGGGGCAGCGATCGCGTGCAATGCTCGACTCCCTTCGGGAGGCGGTGTCGACGGGCGAGCGCGAGCCATCGGTCGGGCTGTTCGTCGACGGCCCGAACGTCCTCCGGAACGAGTTCGACGTCGACCTCGACGACGTTCGTGCCGCCGCGCTGGAGATGGGGACCCTCGCGATCACCCGACTCTACCTCGACGAGCACGCAACGCCCGGACTCATCCAGGCCGCCGAGGCGCGCGGGTTCGAGGTCCGGGTGACGAGCGGCGACGTCGACGTCAAACTCGCGGTCGACGCCACCGCCGCGATCGACGACCTCGACGTGCTCGCGGTGGCCTCACGGGACACGGACTTCAAGCCCGTGATCGAACACGCCGCCCGCCGAGGGGTGGCGACGTTCGTCATCGCGCCGGGCGAACACGGGCGCTCGGACGCGCTCCGAAACGCCGCCCACGACGCGGTCACGCTCGGCTGAAGGGAAATCGACTTCTCCGCGCCGACGGTGGGCCACGTATGAACCTCGACACGCCGGTCCTCGACAACCACCTCCACCTCGACCCCGACCACGGGCAGGGTCTCGACGCGGTGGCGGACTTCGCGAACGTCGGCGGCACCCACCTCCTCGTGGTCAACAAACCCTCGTGGACGCTCGGCGTCGAGGTCGAGGATGCCGACGATTTTCGAGCGGCGTTCGAGACCACCATCGAGGTGGTCGAGGAGGCCACCGAGGTTCTCGACGGACGCGCGTGGCCCGTCCTGGGTGTGCATCCGGGACTCGTGACCCACCTCACGGACCGCGGTTTCTCCCCCGAGGAGGCACGGGAGCTGATGCAGGCCGGCCTCGACGTCGCCGCCGAGTACGTTTCATCTGGGGGGGCGCTCGCACTGAAGTCCGGCCGGCCGCACTACGAGGTCAGCGACGAGGTCTGGGACGCCTCGAACGCGGTGCTCCGGCACGCGCTCGCGCTCGGGGCGGACCACGACTGTGCCGTTCAGCTCCACACCGAGGCCACCGACGACCTCACCGAGGTCGCCGAGTGGGCCGAGGAGCGCGGGCTGCCGGCGCATTGTGTGGTGAAACACTACGCGGGCGGGCGGCTCGCCGGCCCGATGCCGAGCGTGATGAGCGAGAAGGACCGGTTGGAGACCGCGGCCGAGGCGGGCGCACCGTTCCTGATGGAGACGGACTTCATCGACGACCCCGACCGACCGGGGGCGGTGCTGGGGCCGAAGACGGTGCCGCGTCGGGTGCGATGGCTGCTCGAAAACGGCCACGACGAGGCCGTGCGACGTGCCCACGTCGAGACGCCGGCCCAGGTGTACGGCATTGACACGGGCTCGGGCTAACGAAAAGGCCTATCAACAGCAACGCGTTCGTGGAGGTATGAGCGAACCCCCAGTGGCGTACTACACCGACGAACGCTGGCAGAACTGGCTCGACCGCCTGCGCGAGGCCGAGCTCGACCCCGAGGACGAGGACGCCGCGCGCCTGCTCTGGAACCTCCAGGAGGACGCCGCGATCGCGGTCACGAAGGTCATCGCCGACTACGACGACGGCGAACTCGACGACGAGGCCGCGATCGCCGAGCTCGCCGACATCCGGGAGATCGTGCTCTCGGAGGTCGAGATCGAGGACGAGGAGACGCTCCTGCTGGTCGACGGGGTCCAGACCTCCCTCGTCTGCGTGTTCTACGCCGCCGAACTCTACGTCGCAGAGGGGGTCGACGAGAACCCGATCGACGAACGGCTCAGCGCCGCGAGCGCCGCCGAGGAGCGCGAGGCGTTCGACGACGCGCTCGAACACTGTGCGCAGGCGGGAACCCGGATCATCGACGGCGCGGCGCTCGAACCCGAGACCGTCGAGGAGATCGGCTACGGGCCGGTCGCCGAGTGGCTCAACGGCCTCGGCAGCCTCGAAAGCGCCTTCGCCGACCCCGAGTTTATCGAGGAAGACGAAGAGGCCGCGTAGTCCCCCGAACCCCTCTCGACAACCCCGACGACTCGCCATGAACGACGACCAACCCCCGCAGTGGTCCCGCCGAACCGCCCTCCGAGCCCTCACCGTCGGGAGTCTCGCCGCAGCCGCCGGCTGTCAGTTCGGGACGAACGACGACGGCTCCGGGAACGGAACGAACACGACTCGCTCGGAACCGACGGGGACACAGTCCGAGCGAACCGCCACGAATGGGACGACGGCCGTCCAGGAACAGACCATCATCTCCGGGTCGCCGGCGGCGACGGCCGGCCGACGAGCCGCCACGACCGACGGGCGACCGTCGTCCACCACCGGGTCGGCGACGAGAGGAGGACCAGCGACCACCGACCGGACGGCGACCGCTCCGCGAACCGCGTCGTCCACGTCGTCCGCGACGCGGACCGAAACTTCGTCGACGACCACCGGGACCCCGACCGCGACGGCCACCGAAAGTGCAACGGGGACCGAAACCGCGACGACTGCCGAGACTGCGACGACTACCGAAACTGCGACCGCCACCGAGACCGCGACGTCGACCCCGGAACCCCCTGACGGTTCGTCCGGCGAGTGGCGCGAGCGAGCCCCCTTGCCGGTCGTGGGCAGCGATGCGGGTGGTGGCGTGCTCGACGGCAAACTCCACTTCTTCGGGGGGATCGAGACCGCGGTCGAACTCGACGCGACCGCGCACGCGTTCGTCTACGACCCCGCGGCGGGCTCGGAGGGAGCGTGGGAACGACTGCCGGACCTCCCGCAGGCGCTCTGGGGGCTCTGCGGCGTGGCGACCGACGACGCGGTCTACAGCTTCGGTGGCGCACCCGACAACAGCCCCTACAGCTCGGGTTCGCCGAGCGACGCTATCTTCCGCTATCGACCGGATGAGGGCTGGACGGACCTCACCGAGTCGGCGGGCGTGCGGTGTCCGTACCCGAACTGGGTGATGGGCGGGCTCTACAACCCCCAGGATGGGCTCATCTACTGCGTGGGCGGCGGCACCGGCGACCACGACGCCGACACCGCCTCCGACCACGGTCTCGACGGCGAGGGGGTCCCCGGCACCTACGACGAGCGCCGTCTCTGGACGTTCGACCCCGAAGTCGAGCGGGTGGCCGACCCCGACCTCGCCCGGATGCCCGAGGCCAAACGCTGGCCGACGGTCGCGCTGTTCGAGGTCGATGGGAACCAATACCTCCACGCCATCGGCGGTCTCCGCGGCACCACGGGTCCTACGGACTCGAACTTCCGCTACGACATCGCGGCGGGCGAGTGGGAGTCCGCGACCCCGACGCCGATGGCGGGCACCTACGCGACCCACTCGAACCCCGTGATCGACGGTCGGGCGTACCTCACCCACGGGATGTTCTGGCAGGGCGAGTCGACCATCGACCGCTACAAACCCATCGCCCACCGCTACGACCCCGCGAGCGACACGTTCGAGACCGACCTCCCGGAGCCGACCCACCTCCGCGGTGGGGCGGTCTCGGGCGTGATCGACGGGACGCTCTACGTCGTCGGCGGTCACCTCAAGCGCTTCGGCGAGGACGACCTCCACGACTGCGTGGCGCACAACGAGGCGTACACGCCGGCGCGCGAGTGACGTCGGATCGGCACGAAGGGCGAGCCGCCCGCCGTCGTTTCGAGACCTCCTTCTACTCGCGGGCGTCGCCGTAGGTCCCGGCGAGTGAGTCGAGCGCGTCGTGACGGTGGGTGGTGTGCGGCGCGGTCAGCGGCGAGACGCTGACCCGGCCCTCCACGATCGCTCGACGGTCGCTACCCTCGGGATCCGGGATGTCGCCGTCGGCCATCAGGCCCCAGATCCGGTCCCGGAAGACGATCGCGTCGTCCTCGTGTTCGGCCCCCATTTCGTAGACGTCGGAGGGGTGGGTCACGGCCATCGACGGCGGGCTGTCGTCGCATCGCTCGGGGATCGGCGCGTTGACGTTGAGATAGTCGGCCTCCTCGAAGACGCCGGAATCGAGCGCGCCGTCGACGAGGTGGGTCGTGGCGCGGACGGCCTCCGCATACTCGCTCTCGCGGGCGGCGTACTCGTGGAAGTCGAGGTCCTGTCCGGGGATGTAGAGCGAGACCGCGATCGCGGGCGTCTCGAAGAAGGTCGCCTCGACGGCGGCGCTGATCGTCCCCGACCGCCCGAGGACGTACTCGCCGAGGTTCGCGCCCTGATTGCAGCCCGAGACCACGAGGTCGACGTCCGGACAGAGGGTGCCGAGCCCGCAGACCACGCAGTCGGCGGGGGTGCCCTCGACGGCGTACCCGAGGTCGTGTTCCGTGACGGTGACCTGCTGGGAGAGGGTTCGGCCGACGGCGCTCTGGTCCTCCGCGGGCGCGACCACGGTGACGTCGGCGATGTCCGCGAGCGCGTCGGCGAGCACCCGGATCCCCGTGCTCTCGATGCCGTCGTCGTTCGTCAGGAGCACGTCCATGGGTCGTCTGCGATGGGGGGTCGCAAAAACACACCGTTAGCGGCCATGCGGTTGCACCGACCGTCGATAGCCGACTCCCCAACCGTGATGTGGCTCGTGGCCGATGCGGGCGTATGCAACGTTCCCGGGGCCGCGAGACGGGATTTCGAGCCGTCCCATCGACGGGCACCGACGGTCGGAGGGATCCATGACCGAGGTCGCGATAGTGGGCGCGGGCGCGGCGGGTGCGGCGGCGGCGTACGCACTCGACGAGGCGGCGACCGTCACGGTCTTCGAGAAGAGCACCGGTGTGTGTGGGCGGGCCGCGACGCGCCACGAGGCGGACTGTCACTACGACTACGGCGCGAACTACTTCAAGGACGAGGACCCGGCCGTGACGGAGATCGTCACCGAGGTGCTGGACACCGATGGGCTCGTCGAGATCGACGAACCGGTCTGGACGTTCGACGGCGAGGGAACCATCAGCGAGGGCCGGGACTCGGACACGCGAAAGTGGACCTACCGGGAAGGGATCGACCGACTCGCGGCCCGACTGTTCGACGAAACGAGCGCAACCGTCGAGCTCCGCACCAGAGTCGAGACCATCGTGCGCGAGGACGGACGTTGGCGGCTCGTCGACACCGACGACGAGGATCTGGGGACCTTCGACACCGTGCTCCTCACCCCGCCCGCCCCGCAGACCGCGACGCTCCTTCGCGAGGCCGAGTGGGACGCGAGCCTCCGGACGGAGCTCGCCGACGCCATCGAACGGGTTCCGTATCGAACCACCCTCACAGCGGTGTTGCACTACCCCTTCGAGGTCGATCCGCCGTACTACGCGCTGGTGAACACTGAGGGCGAGCACGACATCGGCTGGCTCTCGCGCGAGGAGTGCAAACCGGGGCACGTCCCGGACGGCGAGTCGTTGCTGATCGTCCAGATGGCACCCGGGTGGTCGACCGAGCGCTACGCCGAGTCCACCGAACAGATCGCGGACGCGGCGGCCGACGCCACCGCCGACCTGCTCGACGACGACCGGCTCGCGGAGCCCGACTGGGTGGATTCGCAGGGCTGGCGGCTCGCCCAACCGGACGACGGCGTGGACGAGGACGTCCTCGACCGAGCAGCGGACCACGACCTCTTCTTCGCGGGCGACTGGGTGGACGGCGAGGGACGGGTCCACCTCGCACTTCGGAGCGGGCTCGATACGGGCGAACGGATGGCGGCCCGGTTGAGCGCGTGACGGGGGATTCAAGCGCGGTCTCGTCCTATCGGGCGTAATGGGAAACGCAGACCTCCGCCAGCTCGCCGCCATCGAGCCGGTCGGGTTCTCGGAACTCGCCGGCGCGACGGTGGCCATCGACGCCCACAACTGGCTCTATCGCTACCTCACGACCACCGTCAAGTGGACCAGCGATTCGGTCTACACGACCGCTGCGGGCGAGGAGGTCGCGAACCTGATGGGAGTCGTTCAGGGCCTCCCGAAGTTCTTCGAACACGACATCACCCCGGTGTTCGTCTTCGACGGCGGCGTGACGGAGCTCAAGACCGACGAGATCGAACAGCGGCGTGCGGAGCGCGAGCAGGTCGAGGAACGCGCGGCGGAGGCCCGCGAGGCCGGAAACGCCATCGAGGCCGCCCGGCTCGAATCCCGCACCCAGCGCCTCACGGATACGATCCACGAGACCACCCGCGAACTCCTCTCGTTGCTCGACGTGCCAGTGATCGAAGCCCCCGCCGAGGGCGAGGCCCAGGCCGCCCACATGGCCCGCTCCAATACCGTGGACTACGCCGGTAGCGAGGACTACGATACGCTGCTGTTCGGGTCGCCACGAACCCTCCGGAAGCTCACCTCCAGCGGCGATCCCGAGTGTATGGATTTCGAGGCCACGCTCGCCGAGCACGACCTCACGTGGGAGGGCCTCGTGGACGTCGGCATCCTCTGTGGGACCGACTTCAACGAGGGCGTCTCGGGGGTCGGGCCGAAGACCGCCGTCGAACTGATCCGCGAACACGGCGACCTCTGGGCCGCGCTCGAGGCCGAAGACGAGTACGTCGAGAACGCCGACCTCGTTCGCGAACTCTTCTTGAACCCCGACGTCACCGACGTCGCGTTCGACGGCGACATCTCGCCGGACCTCTCGGCGGCCCGGTCCTACGTCACCGACGAGTGGGAGATCCCCGAGGGCGAGGTCGACCGGGGTTTCGAGCGGATCGAGGAGTCAGTCGTCCAGTCGGGCCTCGACCGCTGGACGTGAGGGTTTTAGGCCCGGCGCGCTCCCGATCCCTATGGACACGTCCGAAGTCGAGCGACTCATCGAGGAGGGTATCGAGGACGCGGAGGCGACCGTTCGGGGCGCGCGTGCGGTCGAGGACGACCACCTCGCGGCGACGGTTGTCTCGCCCGCCTTCGAGGGCGAGACGCTCGTCGCCCAGCATCAGATGGTCTACGACGCGCTCGGCGAGCACATGACCACCGACATCCACGCGCTCGAGATCCAGACCTACACGCCCGAGGAGTACGACGAGTAGGACGAGTCCCGGTCGCCGGTTCCAGTGGGTTTAACCATCCCGCCCGACAGCGGCGAGATATGAGCAACGAGGACTACCGCACCGAATCGGACAGCCTCGGCGAGATGGCGGTCCCGGCCGACGCCTACTGGGGCGCACAGACCCAGCGCGCGGTCGAGAACTTCCCGATCTCCGGGTTCACCTTCAGCCGACGGTTCATCAGCGCGCTCGGCGTCGTGAAGAAGGCCGCCGCGCAGGCCAACGGCGAGCTCGGGCTGGTCGAGGCGGAGACTGCCGAGGCGATCGCCGACGCCGCCGACGAGGTCATCGCGGGCGAGCACGACGGCCAGTTCCCGGTCGACGTCTTCCAGACCGGCTCGGGCACCTCGACCAACATGAACGCCAACGAGGTCATCGCGAACCGCGCGAGCGAGATCGTCGGCGACGAGGTCGGATCTCAGGCTGTCCACCCCAACGACGACGTCAACTTCGGCCAGTCCTCGAACGACGTGATCCCCACGGCGATGCACATCGCCACGCTCGAAGCCATCGAACGGGATCTGGTTCCGGCGCTCGAAACCCTCCGGGCCTCGCTCGGCGAGCGCGAGGCGGAGTTCGACACGGTCGTGAAGACGGGTCGAACCCACCTCCAGGACGCCACTCCCGTGCGACTGGGCCAGGAATTCGGCGGCTACCGCAGCCAGATCGACAAGGGCATCTCGCGGGTGAGCCGCACCACGCGGAACCTCTCGGAACTCGCGCTCGGCGGGACCGCCGTCGGCACGGGCCTCAACACCCACCCCGACTTCCCCGAGCTCGCGGCCGAGTACATCTCGAACGAAACGGGGCTCCCCTTCGAGGAGGCCGTCGACCACTTCGAGGCCCAGGCCGCCCACGACGCGATGGCCGAGGCCCACGGCGCGCTCAGGACGGTCTCGGGTTCGCTGAACAAGATCGCGAACGACCTCCGGCTGCTCGCCTCGGGGCCTCGCAACGGTCTCGGCGAGATCGACCAGCCCGAGAACCAACCGGGGTCGTCGATCATGCCCGGCAAGATCAACCCCGTCGTCGCCGAGTCGGTGAACCAGGTCCACGCCCAGGTCGTCGGCAACGACGCCACGGTCTCGACCGGCGCGGCCGGCGGCCAGATCGACTTGAACCTCTACAAACCCGTCATCGCCTACAACACCCTCGAATCCATCTCGCTGCTCGCCAACGCCAGCGAGACGTTCGCGGAGAAGTTCGTCGACAAACTCGACGCCAACCGCGAGCGGTGTGAAACCCAGGTCGAACAGAGCATGGCGCTCGCCACGGCCCTCAACGCCCACATCGGCTACGATGCCGCGAGCAAGGTGGCGAAACAGGCGCTCGCCGAGGACAAGACCATCCGCGAGGTCGTCGTCGGCGAGGGCTACCTCGACGAGGACGAGGCCGACGAGGTGCTCGACGCCCACGCGATGACCGAACGCGGGATCCCCGGGCGCGAAGAGTAAGGGATCAGACGGGTTTCGAACCGCGAACAACAACTACCGATCCGGGCGGTCGGCGCTTCACTGGAATTTGGTTGCATCGGTGACTGATTCGTCTATGGCGAATCCCGGCGCAACTGAGAGACCGCCACCGCTCCGCCCCGCATCGGCCACACGCCTCCCCAGCCGACTGCGCTCCTCGTTCGCATCGCTGCGCTCGCTCACTCCGGTGCTCATCCCTCGCACAGTGTCCGCGGTCGCGCGCTCACGTCCGTTCGCGCACGACCGCGAGTGCGCGCCACAGCATCTGCACCACCGCAACCGCACCGTCACAGCAACCGCACCGAACCGCGCCCCGGACGGAACGGCAGCAGCACGCTCGACTCAGGGCCAGTCGGGGTCGACACCGACCATCGTGGCGCTCTCGGTCCAGAGCCGCTCGCGGAGCCGTTCGTCGTGGGCGCGCGGGTCCGGGTCAGTAGGTCGAACGCCCTCGTAGTAGGCTCCCGAACGGGTCGCGGCCGCGGGCGCGACGGCGGCGTAGACCAGTCCATCCGCCCCGTCCTCGACCGAGGTACCGACCCCGGGAAGGCGGGCCGCGAGGCGGGTGGCCGCTCGAACGGGGAGCGAGGCGTCGCGATAGAGGCCGCTCCCGGGAACGAACCCGGGGTGGACGGCGCTCGCGGTCACGTCGTCGTCGAGCCGTGCGGCGAGTTCGGTCGTGAAGACCACGTTCGCGAGCTTCGAGCGGGCGTAGGCCCCGAGCGCGTCGTAGCCCGAATCCAGTCGAAGGTCGTCGAAGTCGAACTCCCCACGGCGGTGGACGGTCGAGGCGGTCGTGACCACCCGCGCGGGCGCGCTCGCGGCGAGCAGGGGAAGCAGGTCGTGGGTCAGGCGGTACGGCGCGAGATGGTTGACCGCGAGCGAGAACTCGTAGCCGTCGTCGGTGAGGCGGCGCTTGCCCGGCGAGCACGCCGCGTTGTTCACCAGCACGTCGAGCCGGTCGTAGCGCTCGCGCACGGCATCGGCCAGCGCCGCCACGGTCGCCGTTTCGGCGAGGTCCGCCCGGAAGAACGCGCCCTCGCCACCCGCCTCCTCGACCTCCTCGACGGTGCGTCGGCCACGTTCAGCGCCGCGGCCCACCAGTGCGACGTGCCAGCCCATGCTCCCGAGCCGACGCGCCACCGCCCGCCCGATACCACTGGTCGCGCCGGTGACGAGCGCCACCCGTTCCGGATCCGTGTTCATGTCGACAGGGGGTGCGCGCGGCGGATAAGCGCCCGGAACCGACAGACCGTAGTTTCCCCGGACCGTAGACGGCGCAATGAGTTCGCTGGCGGACGACTGGCGGGCCGACCTCGACCCCGTCGACGTCCGACTGATCGACGAATACCAGAGCGACTTCCCGGTTCGCGAGCGGCCGTTTCGGGCGGTGGGCGCGGAGCTGGGCGTGAGCGAGGACGAGGCGCTCGCCCGCGTCACGCGCCTGCGCGAGGCGGGCATCTTCCGACGGTTCGGCGCGGTGTTGAACCCCCCCGTGATCGGGTCGTCGGCGCTCGCCGCGGTCCAAGCCCCCACCGAACGATTCGACGAGGTGGCGGCGGTCGTCAACGAGTACCGCCAGGTCAACCACAACTATCGCCGCGACCACGACTGGAATCTCTGGTTCGTCGTCACCGCGGGCACGCGCGAGACCCGCGACGCGATCCTCGCGGAGATCGAGGAGCGAACCGACTGTCCCGTGCTCTCGCTCCCGATGCTCACGGACTTCTACATCGATCTGGAGTTCCCCGTCGTGAACGCCGACCGCTTCGCCCGCGAGTCGGCCGTCGGACAGGATGCGGTCGAGGCGACCCGGATGAGCGAGTCCGCGGCGGGCGACCTCTCGGCGCTCGACGCGAAGCTCCTGCTCGCGATTCAGGAGGGGTTCCCGCTGACGACGACGCCCTACCGCGACATCGCGACCGAGATCGATGCGCCGGTCGGGGACGTGCTCGCGGCGATCGAACGACTCCTCGAAACGGGCTGTCTCAAGCGGGTTGGCTGCGTGGTGAACCACGTCGCGACGGGCTTCGACGCCAACTGCATGGTCGTCTGGGACGTGCCCGACGACGAACTCGATGCCAGGGGAACGGAGGTCGGCGCGCTCCCCGCGGTGACGCTCTGCTACCACCGGCCACGCCGCCCGGAGCTCGACTGGCCCTACAACCTCTTCACGATGATCCACGGTCGCGACCCCGAGGCCGTGGCCGAACAGATCGACCTGCTCGAACGGGAGTACCTCCCCTACGACCACGAACGCCTCCGCTCGACGGCGACCCTGAAACAGACCGGCGCGCGCTACGACGAACTCCTCGGCGCGTAACTCGGAAGCGCTGACCGTCTCTGCCGCTCCTCGCCATCCCGCGACGGCTGATACGGACGAGAAAGGGATTACAACAAAAACTCGACAGCTACCGTTGATTTCATAATGCGAATTTACAATACGGATTCAGTATTCTCTCGGCCGTGACGAGTACCGACCAGCATCTCGAGGATGTCAAGACGATGCTTCTCGGAATCGGGATCACGCAGGCCGGAATCGCCTTCGGAATAGCCGCAATGGTTCTCAATTCGGCTATCGCAGTCCCGCTCGCCGTGTTGGCTACCGGAGTTGGATTGCTGTGGATCGCCTCCGGGTACAGAGAAAACGAATAGTCAGCATTTGTGCTCAATTTATAATCATATCGTATGATATATCTCGACCACGGAGAGCGGAACTAAAGCTATCGGCGATCGAAAACAGTGACCAAAGAGATGTTTACAGCCCTTTGCCCATCAGGTGGCTCCGGAGGATGTCGTCCTCCTTGTTGCCGGTCGCCGTATTCATCAGGACCACCGTGTCGTCCTCACCGAACTCGCCTTCCTCGGCGAGCTTCCACGCGCCGCTCGCCGCCGCCGCACACGTCGCGCCCATCTCCAAGCCCGTGTGCTGGGCCACCGTGATCGCGCTGTCGAGGATCTCGTCGTCCGGCGTGGCGACCGCGCCGCCATCGGACTCGCGGAGGGCATCGAGGATCAGCGGGCTCGCGCCGGGGTCGGGGATCTCGATCCCGCCGCAGATCGTGTCCGGGACGTCCCACGTCTCGTGCCGGTCCGACCCGTCCGCCCACGCCTCGACGATGGGGGCACAGCCGCTCGACTGGGCGGCGTACATCCCGGGCAGCTCGTCGATGAGTCCCAACTCGTGGAACTCTTTGGCCCCTTTGTGCATCCCGACGAGCCCGACCCCGCCGCCGGTCGGGTAGACGATGCTGTCGGGGACCTCCCAGTCGAGCTGTTCGACGATCTCGTAGAGCATCGTCTTCTTGCCCTCGTGGCGATACGGTGTGCTGAACGAACTCGTCGAGTACCAGTCCTCGTCCGCCATCGCGTCGGTGCAGGCCGCGGCGGCGTCGGTGAACCGTCCCTCGACCACGTTCATGTCCCCACCGTGAACGTTGATCATCGCCTTGTTGACGAAGCTCGCGCGCGAGGGGACGAAGACGTGCGAGTCGAGCCCCGCACGGGCGGCGTAGGCCGCGGCCGACTGACCCGCGTTACCGGCGGAGGCGAGCGCGACGTCGGTCGCGCCGTGCTGGACCGCCGCCGAGACCGCGAGCGCGTGACCGCGGTCCTTGAAGCTCCCCGTGGGATTTCGCCCCTCGTCCTTCACGACGACGCGCCCGACGCCGAGCTCGTCGGCGAGTTCGGGACACTCGACCAGCGGGGTGGTGCCCTCGTCCATCGTGACCGCCGCATCCCGGGGGAACGGCAGGAGGTCCTCGTAGCGCCACATACCGTCGAACGGCCGGGATTCCAGGTCCGCGCGCGAGAGATCGACCGCGTCGAGGTCGTAGGTCGGGTTCAAGATCCCGCCGCAGTCGGGGCAGCCGTGGGTCGCCGTCCCCGCGTCGAGGTCCTGTCCGCAGTCGGTGCAGACGAGCCCGGTGAACGCCGCCGTGGTTTCCATGGCCGACCTTCCCGCGCGAGCGACTAATCGCTTCCCGTCCCGGCGGCGAGGGCCCCCCAAGAATCTCCACCGACCGCCAGCGGTCGCGCCGCGGTTGCAGTTCGGTACGGTTGTGGTGTGGTTGCGGTACGGTTGCGGTTCGATGCGGTTGGCGCGCGCTCGCGGTCGTGTGCGAACGAAGTGAGCGCGCAACCGCGGACACTGTGCGAGGGATGAGTGAGCGACCGAAGAGAGCGAACGAATCGGCTGGGGAGGCGTGTGGCCGTCGCGGGGCGGAGCGGTGGCGGTCTCTCAGTTGCGTCGGGATTCGCCATAGACGAACCAGCAATTCAGTCGGATGAAAGGGGGAATGAGTTCACTGCAAATCAAACCAACAGTCCAAACGGACGAGCGGGGCTGTGATACGATCGGCTTCGAGTATGCCAGCGGTTTTGCCCCTCCCACCACGAATCCGTCCATGAACGTCATCGTGGTCGGCGGCGGGCTCGCGGGGCTGGTGGCGGCGCGCCATCTCGCGGCCGGCGGGCTGGACGTCGAACTCATCGAGCGCCACGACACCGCGGGTGGACGGGTCCGAAGCCGCACCGTGGACGGCTACACTCTCGACCGCGGGTTCCAGGTGTTGTTCACCGCCTATCCCGGGGTGCGACGCGAACTCGACCTCGCATCCCTCGACCTCCGGGCGTTCACCCCCGGCGCGACGCTCGCGCGTCCCGGCTCCACGCGCCCCCTCGCGGATCCTCGACGCGACCCGCGGTCGCTCCCCGCGACCGTCGCGGCTCCCGACGCGACCCTCGGCGACAAACTCCGCGTCGTCCGGCTCTGGCGTGCGCTCGCCGACCGCCGGGAGAGCGAGGCGTTCGCCGGTCCCGACCAGTCAGTCGTCGACTACCTCGACGAGCGCGGCTTCTCGGAGCGGTTCGTCGAGTCGTTCTTCGCGCCCTTCTACGGCGGCATCACGCTCGACCGCGACCTCTCGACCTCGGCGGCGGTGTTCGAGTACACCTTCCGGATGCTCGCGGCGGGCGACATCGCGGTACCCGCGAACGGGATGGGCGCGGTCACGACCCAGCTCGCCGACGCCGCGCGGGCCGCCGGCGCACGGCTCTCCCTCGGAACGACCGTCGACGCGGTCGAGGCCACCGACGACGGCGCGCGGGTCGAGATCGGGACCGAAACCCGCGAGGCCGACGCGGTCGTGGTCGCCACCGACCCGCCAGCGGCTCGCGACCTCACCGGTGTCGAGTCGATTCCCACCGACGCGCGCGGCTGTGTGACCCAGTACCTCTCGTATCCCTCGGACCAGCGGCTCCCCACTGGCGGAAAGCTCCTGCTCAACGCCGCCGGCGACGAACCGAACCACGTCGCGCCGCTCTCGAACGTGGCCCCCGAGTACGCGCCCTCGGGCCGGGACCTCCTCAGCGCGACGTTCCTCGGGACACCCGACGAGAGTGACGACACCCTCGCGAACCGCGTCCGTCGGGCGCTCGCGTCGTGGTACCCCGACCGTCGCTTCGACCTCTCGCCGGTCGCCACCGATAGGATCGAGTTCGCGCAGTTCGCCCAGCCGCCGGGGTTCTATCGGGGGCTTCCAGCGGCCGACGCGCCCGATGGCCCCGTCTTCCTCGCGGGTGACTACACCAACTGGTCGTCGATCCACGGCGCGATAACGAGCGGGCGGACCGCGGCGCGTACGGTGCTCGATCTCTAAGGAGGAGCTGACCTGCTTCGTTTGCTTTGTGCCTTCGAACAGTTGTCTGGGTCAGCCACGATACGAGTGCTGCGGCAATACCCGATTCAAACGAGAACCACCCCGCACCGCCACGCCCCGCATCAGCCACGAGCCTCCCCAACCGACTGCGCTCCTCGTTCGCGTCGCTCACGGGTCACTTCGTTCCCCGTTCGCAATCGAGGTTCTCCTTTCAGTCGAACCTCGCACCGCTCACTCCGGTGCTCATCCCTCGCACAGTGTCCGCGACCGGCCCTCACTGTCGTTCGGACCGGTCGCGAGCGCGCGCCAACCGCTCCGATCGTTCTCGATTCGTTTTCGCGGTTCAGTCCTCGTCCGGTGTGAACTCGCCCTCGAAGACGACTTCGTCCAGCGGTTTCCGGTTGTTCGGGTGTTCGTCCGTGTCGTCCGAATCGTCGTGGATACCGACGGCGACCATCACTTCCACGTCGTACTCCTCGTCGAGGTCGAAGCGGTCGGCGGCGGCCTCGTGGTCGAACCCGCCCATCGCGTGGACCGCGAGCCCGCGGCGCGAGCCTTCGAGCGCGAAGTTCTCCCAGGCGGCACCGGCGTCGAAGGAGTGACTCGCGACCGGTGCGCCGTTGTGGTCGAAGGTGGTCTTCGAGAGGATCACCACGAGCGCGCCCGCGTCGGCCGCCCACTCCCGATTGTGGTCGTTCACGAGCGCCAGGAAGTCGTCCCAGACCTCGTCGTCGCGGGCGGCGTAGACGAACCGCCAGTGCTGGTTGTTGTACGAGGAGGGGGCCCACCGCGCGGCTTCGAAGAGGGCCATGAGGTCGGCCTCCGCGACCGGTTCGCCGGTCATCGCGCGCGGCGACCACCGGTTGACGAACAGCGGGTCCACGTCGTAGCCCGGGTCGCGGTGTGCCTCGACTTCCGGGCGAAGGTCGTCAACGGTCGACTCGTCGGGTGTCGCCGTGGTTTCGGTCCGCTCCATTGATCGAAGCTGGGTACGTCGTTCCGACGAACAAACCTACCGGATGGCGGACGCGAACCGCGACGGTTTTTGGTCGTCCGCGCCGCAGGGCCCACAATGAGCACGTCGCCGTTCGACTACGACGAGCTGGGTCTCGTCGCCGGCCTCGAGATCCACCAGCAGCTCGACACCGACTCGAAGCTGTTCTGTGGCTGTCCGACCGACCGGCGCGAGCCGGAGGAATCCACCCACACCTTCGAACGTTTCCTCCACCCGACCAGCAGCGAACTCGGCGAGGTCGACGTCGCGGCGCTCGAAGAGGCCGCCGCCGAACGCGAGTTCGAGTATCTGGGCTTCGATTCGACCTGCCTCGTGGAGGCCGACGACGAACCACCAAGCCGGATCGACGAGGAAGCGGTCGAAGTGGTCCTCGAGATCGCCGCCCTGCTCGACATGGACCCCGTCGACCAGGCCCACGTGATGCGGAAGATCGTCGTCGACGGCTCGAACACGTCGGGATTTCAGCGCTCGGCGCTCGTCGCGGGTGACGGGGAGATCAGCACCGACGACGGGCCGGTCTCGATCGTCGACATGGAACTCGAAGAGGAGAGCGCCGCGCGCGTCGAGGAGACCGATTCAGGAGTGCGCTACGCGCTCGATAGGTTGGGCATTCCGCTCGTCGAGATCGGCACGGGGCCCGACATCCGCTCGCCCGAGCAGGCAAAGGAGGCCGCCCAGCGGATCGGGATGCTCCTGCGCTCGACGGGGAAGGTCAAACGCGGTCTCGGCACCATCCGCCAGGACGTCAACGTCTCGATCGCCGACGGCGCGCGGGTCGAGCTCAAGGGCGTCCAGCGCCTCGACGACATCGACGACATCGTTGAGAACGAGGTCCGCCGCCAGGTCGAACTCGTCGCGGTCCGCGACGAACTCGAAAGTCGAAACGCTGGCGTGAGCGACCCCGTCGACGTCACCGAGGTCTTCGCCGACACCGACAGCGGCGTGGTCGGCGGCGCGCTCTCGGGCGGCGGTCGCGCGATGGCGGTCCGCCTCGACGGTTTCGACGGGCTCGTCGGTCGCGAGCTCCAGGACGACCGCCGGCTCGGCACCGAGTTCGCCGACCACGCCAAACACCATGGCGTCGGCGGGATCTTCCACACCGACGAGCTCCCGGCCTACGGCGTGACGAGCGAGGAGGTCACAGCGCTCGAAGACGCGGTCGACGCGGGCGAGGAGGACGCCGTGGCGATGGTGGCCGCCGACCCCCGCAGCGCGACCGCGGCCATCGACGCCGTAGCCGACCGGGCGCGAACCGCGCTCTCGGGCGTCCCCGAGGAGACACGCGACGTCACACCCGACGGCACCTCGCGCTACCTCCGACCGCTCCCCGGCGCGGCCCGGATGTACCCCGAGACCGACGTCCCACCCGTCGAACTCGACTTCGAGGGGATCGAGGTTCCGGAACTCCTCACCGAGAAGGTCGAGCGCTATCAGTCGGAACTCGACCTCGACCCCGGCCTCGCGCGTCAGGTCGCCTACGGCCGGCGGATGCCGCTGTTCGAGGCGACCGTCGAGCGCGGTGTCGACCCGACGCTCGCGGCGGGCACGGTGGAGAGCACCGCGACCGAACTCCGGCGCGACGGGGTCCCCGTCGATGACGTGAGCGACGAGCGCTTCCTCGACCTCTTCGACCTCTACCAGGAGGGCGAGGTCACGACGGAGGCGATCGACGACCTCCTCGTCGTGCTCGCCGAGAACCCTGAGCGCTCGGCCGCCGAGGCCGCGGAGGAGGAGGGGCTCGGAAGCGCCGGTGACGACGAGGTCCGCCAGGCCGTCGTCGAAGTCGTCGAACGGAACGAAGAACAGGTGCGAGAACAGGGGATGGGTGCGTTCTCGGGGCTGATGGGCGAGTGCATGGGCGCGCTCGGCGGTCGGGCGGAGGGCGACGAGGTGAGCGAGCTGTTGCGTGAGGAGATCGGGAAACGAAGCTGATCACTCCGTCTCGCGGTCGGGGCTCAACACCTTCGGGCGCAGGCCGAAGAAATCCGGGACGGGAAGTACGCGTTCGGGGTCGACCCGCCGGGAGATGACGTAGGCGACGCCGACGAGTACGAGCGCGAACGCGGCGTCGACGAACCAGTGGATGCCGAGGTAGAACGTCGAGAGCACGACGGTCGCGGCGAGTCCGGTGGCGAAGACGGTGTAGCGACGGGTCGCTTTCCTGGCGTAGAGCACCGCAAGCGCGGCGAGTCCGGTGTGGAGGCTCGGGAGCGCCTTCACCATCGTGTCGGTGGCGAACATTCCCGCGGTGATGACCGGGTCGACCCCGAACGCGAGCGGTCTGACCTCGGCGGGGGCGTAGAGCGACGGGATGCCGACCGGGACGAAGATGAAGAACGGCACCGCGAGCGAGACGAGCGTGAGGTAGCCGAGGGCGTAGCGTCTGGACTCGTGCTCGTCGTGGGCCTTCACCTTGAAGTAGGTGAAGAGTACGATGGTCGGGAGGCCGATGAGGTATATCGCGATGAAGAACGCCGTGAGCGCCGGGTTCGCGATGGTCTGGACGTTCGCGACCAGCGAGCCCTCGACTTCGTAGATGACCCAGGTGAACGTCCCCGGGGCGTGGAACTGGTGGGCGACCTCGTTGACGCCCGCCGTCACGAGCCACGCGACCCCGAGGTACTTCCAGTCGGTGCGCACGAGCTCCTTGGCGAACGCGACCGGCCGGCGGTCGGGGAGGAACACCGCCGCACAGCCGACGAGCGCGAGGATCGACCCGGTGGCGACGAGCAGCGTGTACGCCATCGCCGGTGGAACCGCAGGGACCATTGGGAGACCACTACGACCGATAGCGCACAAAGCCGTTGTGATACGACCCCATACGGAGCCCCCAACAGTTCCGGGACCGACCGGCGGGGGGCTTATTAGCCGCCGTCGGCTATCGACCGCGTGTTTCACGAGGTGGTCGGCTCGCAGCCCGAGTGGGTCGTCACCGCCGGCCTCGGCGTCGCGGCGTTCGTCGCGGTGGCCTGCGTGTTCGTCGCCGGCGCGCGGCTGTTCCCCGACCCGCCGAACCGCTCACACCACGTGAGCGGCGAGGAGAAACGCCGTCGCGAGATCCGCACCTACCTCGGGGCCGTCGACCAGCCGTTCGTCGAGAACCACTCGCTCGACGGCCTACAGGCCGACTTCTACTTCCCCGACCACGACGTCGCGGTGACGTTCGACCCCCGAACGTACTACCGGCTCCAACGAACGCCGACCACCGCCGTGCTCGTCGAACACGAACTCCCCGGATCCCACCTCGGCGCGCGCTTGCCCTTCGACGTCCCCGCGCTCGGCGGGCCGGTCGACGACCCCACGACCGCCGCCTTCGCTGTGCTGGGACTCCCGGTCGAGGCCAGCCTCGCGGACGTCAGGGCGGCCTACCGGGAGAAGGTGAAGGAGGCCCACCCCGACCACGGCGGCGACCGCGACGAGTTCCGCCGGGTCCGCGAGGCCTACACCACCGCGAAGGAACACGCCGGCTGAGGTGGTAGCTGCTACGCGTTACTCGAAGACCCCGACCACCGCGTGTTCGAACAGGAGGAAGACGTTGTAGAGACACGTGGTCTGGAAACCGACGAGCACGAACGGGACGGGTTCGGGGAGCCCGACGCGTTCGACGAGCACGACCAGGGCGTAGCTCACGACGAGGTTGCCGCCGGTGGCGAGGATGTGGACCATCGAGGCCGCCGCGACCCCCTGCCCCTCGCGCTCACGTTCGGTGAGCACGCCGCCGAACGCCAGCGGCCGCAACGACGAGTGGAAGCTCCGGATCCTCTTCCCCGACCGCGACTCGCTCTCGGCGACCTACGACTACTGCACCGAGGAGGCGCTCACGCTCACGGTCAACCGGATCCACGAACTCGACGGCGAACACCGCGACGAGTACGGGCTCACCGAGACCCTGGTCGCGGCCGTCGAGGCGGGCTACTTCGACATCCCACAGCAGGCGACCCTCGACGAGCTCGCCGACGAGATCGGCATCACCCACCAGGCGCTCTCCGAACGCCTCCACCGGGGCCACAAGACCCTGATCGAGAACGCGCTGATCATCGGTCGGATGGGACGGTGAGCGCCGCGGTGACGACGGCGCTGGACCGTCGTGGTCGGTCCGTTACTCGCCGCCACCGCCGTCGAGGCTGGTTCGCCAGATGACCGAGGACTGGCCGTCGCCGGTGTAGATCACCCTCACCGCACCCGTGTCGCTCAGTTCGGCGACTTCGGTGCCGGCCGTTATCTCGCCGGTGGCGCTGGAGGAGGCGACGCCGTCGCCCTCGACCGCGATGTTCTCGCCGTCGAGCGTGTCGCCGCCGCTCATCACCAGCGTTCCGTCCTGGACGCTGAAACTCGCCTGTGGCGTCGTCTGCTGCTCGCCGCCGAGCCCGAGCACGAACGCCCCGATAACGGCCGCGAGTATCACCACGACCGCGACCATCAACACGACGCCGATCACCGGACTGACGCCGCGCGTCGCTTCGCCGAACCGCTTGTGTGTTTCGTTCATATTCACGTGTTGTCGTAAACCCACCAGCGAGGGGTTCGACGAGCGCACGGCACGACCGCGCTCCGGCCCCGAACTGGTGCGTTACCGTCGGTGGTCCCGTTATCCGGTATAAACGTTCAGAACGTATACCGACGATACAGATCGCTTCGGCGAACGATCCTCTTGATTCATCGAGCGCGGACACCGAACTGATCGGTCGCCCGTGGCCGATCCCCCGCGAGGATTTTGAGAACGGTTAAGTCGGGGGGAAAGCGATTACTAACGTGTTCTCCGTGGCGCTCCCGACGGCGGTCGCCGATGGTGTTCCGACGGTGGTCGGGCGTCCCGGATCCGGTGGCATCGCACTCACGCTGGCCCAGACGGGGACGGATCCCAGTAGCATGGCGCTGTTCGCGGCGCTCGGGCTCCCGTTTCTCGCCGCGCTCCTCGCGCCGCTCGTCTACCGTGCCCTCGGCGAGCGGACGGCGTGGTTCGCCGCGCTGGTCGCACTGGTCTCCTTTGGACTGGTCGCGAGCCAGTACGGCACCCAGGGACCCGTCACGCTCCCGTGGATCCCGACGCTCGGGATCTCGCTCACGCTCTACCTCGACGGTCTTTCCCTCCTGATCTCGCTGCTCGCGAGCGGCGTCGGCGTTCTGATCTTCACCTACTCGGCGGGCTACATGCACGACGAACCCGGCAAAGCCCGCTACTACGCAACCCTGCTCGCGTTCATGGGCTCGATGCTCGGCGTCGCGCTCGCCTCCGACCTCATCGCGCTGTTCGTCTTCTGGGAACTCACCTCGATCACTTCCTTCGGCCTCGTCGGCCACTACCGCGACTCCGAGAGCGCCCAGTCCGCAGCCCGCCAAGCGCTCATCGTCACGGTCTCGGGTGGGCTCTTCATGCTCGTCGGCTTCATCCTGCTCGCGTACGCCTCCGAGGTCGCCTTCGGCGCTCCCACCTTCACCCTCATCGGCGGCCCGGACTCGATGATCGCGAACGCCGAGGCGATGCGGACCGCCCTCCGCAATACGGGACTGTTCCTCCCGGTGCTCGGGCTCGTCGCGCTCGGTGCGGCCGCCAAATCCGCCCAGGTCCCGCTCCACTTCTGGCTCCCGAGCGCGATGGAAGCTCCAACTCCGGTTTCGGCGTTCCTCCACTCCGCGACGATGGTGAAGGCCGGCGTCTTCCTCGTCGGCCGCACCCGACCGCTCCTCACCGGCGAGGAGTGGATGGTGCTCTTCGCGAGCCTCGGCCTGCTCACCATGACCGTCACCGCGATCCGCGCGCTCGGCGCGACCGACATCAAGGAGCTCCTCGCCTACTCGACGGCCTCCCACCTCGGGCTGATCACCGCCGGCTTCGGCTTTACGAACCAGCTCGGGGCCGAGACCGGTGCGTTCCACATCCTGAATCACGCGCTGTTCAAGGCCACCCTCTTCCTCGTCGCCGGGATCGTCGCCCACGAGGCGGGGACCCGCGCGCTCGACGAGCTCGGCGGCCTCCGGCACGACCTCCCACTGGTCGGCGTGATCACCGCCATCGCGGCGCTCGGGATGGCCGGCGTCCCGCCGTTCAACGGCTTCTACTCCAAGGAACTCCTCTACGAGGCGGCCTACGAGACCGCCCACGAACTCGGCGGGCTCGCGTGGGCCTTCCCCGTCGTCGCCGTCGTCGGCAGCGTCTTCACCTTCCTCTACTCGATCCGGTTCCTCTGGCTGTTCATGGGCGAGAAACCCGATTCGCTCGGTGCGGTTCACTCGCCCTCCTACGCGCTGGTCGCGCCGCCGGCCGTCCTCGCCGGGCTCGCGATGGTCGTCGGGATCGACCCCCAGCTCGCCGTCGACACCATCGTCCAGTCGGCCTTCGCGAGCACCGTCGCGGGCGAGGCCCACTCGATGAGCGTCTACCTCCCGACCTACCTCTCGCCGGCGGTCGCGATGAGCGCGGTCACCATCGCCGCCGGGATCGCCCTCTCGCCGTTCTACGACCGCCTCGCCGACGGCGTCCGGCGGCTCTCGCAGGGGCCGGCGACCGCGACGTGGTGGTACGACGGCGCGGTCGTCGGGCTCGAACGCGCGAGCGCGGTCTCGCTCCCGCGGCTCCAGACGGGGCGGTTCAGAACCGCCGCGGTGTGGCTGCTCGGGTCGACGGTGCTCCTCGTGCTCGCGGGCTACGTCGCGGCCGGGGTCTCGCTCCCCGCCTTCACCGGCCTCTCGGTCACGGCTCCCGTGGTGGTCATCCTCGCGGTGGCGGTGCTCGCGGCGGCGGCGATCGGCATCGCCCCCTCGCACATCGCGGGCGTGCTCACGCTCTCCATCCTCGGGTTCATGGTGGCGCTCTTCTTCGTGCTGTCGAGCGCGCCGGACCTCGCGCTCACCCAGCTGGTGGTCGAGACCCTCGTGCTGGTGATATTCCTCCTCGTGCTCGACAAGCTCCCGGCGTTCTACGGCGAGGCGACCCGAAGCAACGTGGTCCGCGACGCGGTGCTCGCCGCCGGCGTCGGGCTCACGGTCTGTCTCACGGTGTTGGTGGCGACTGCGCCGAGCCCTGACACGATCGCGGGCTTCTTCGTCGAGACCGCGCCGCTGCCCGAGGGCGGCGGTGGCGGGAACATCGTCAACGTGATCCTCGTCGACTTCAGAGCCCTCGATACGTTGGGCGAGATATCGGTGGTCGCGATGGCGGCGATCTCGGTCGTCACCCTCATCGCGATGCGGGGTCGGGGTGAGTCGTCGTGAGCGCCCGCGACGCGACCGTGATCGCCCGGACCGTCAGCCGGATCGTCTTCCCGTTGATACTGCTGACGGCGTTCGCGCTCCTCCTCCAGGGCCACAACCGGCCGGGCGGCGGGTTCATCGCGGGCGTGCTCACCGCGGTGGCCTTCGCCCTCCTCATGATCATCTACGGCTTCGATTATATCGAGAGCGAACTCCTCGGTCGTGAAACCGACGGTGCGGTCGCCGCCGCCTTCACGATCGTCACGGACAACAGCCTCGTCTTCACGCTCGGCCTCGCGCTCGCCGTCGGGAGCGGCCTCGTCGCGATGGTCTTCGGGCTCCCCTTCCTCACCCAGACGGTCGTCTTCCTCCACGACCTCCCGGTCTACCACGAACTCGAACTCGCGAGCGCGTTCGTCTTCGACCTGGGGGTCTACCTCGTGGTCGTCGGCGCGCTGCTCACGGTGCTCACGGTGGTGGGTGCGGAATGACCCAGTTCGTGCTCGCGGTCGTCCTCGGGCTCCTGTTCGCTTTCGGCACCTTCCTCGTGCTCCGACGCGACATCCTCCGGGTGGTCTGGGGCGTGGTGATCTACTCCCAGGCCGCGAACGTCTACCTCATCACGATGGGTGGGCTCTCGGGCGTCGCGCCGATCATCTCGGGCCACGCCGTCGAGAACCCGGACACCGTCACCGACCCGCTGGTCCAGGCGCTGGTGCTCACCGCCATCGTGATCAGCTTCGGTACCACCGCGTTCGCGCTCGTGCTGACCTACCGGATCCACGAGGAGCACGGCACGATCGACCTCCAGAAACTCGGCGAGACGGGCGGTGAGAGCTGAATGGTGGCCCAGATAGTGATCGCGCCGCTGTTGGTCGCGCTCGTCACGGCGGTCGTCTCGCTGTTCGTCCGTCGGTTCCCGCGCGCCCGCACCGCCGTCAGCCTCGCGGGTGCGCTCGCCTACCTCGTAAGCGTCGTCGTGCTCGCCGAGCGGGTCGCGAGCCAGTCGATCCTGGCCTATCAGCTCTCGGCGTGGCGTGCGCCCTTCGGTGTCACGCTCGTCGCCGACGCGCTCTCGGTCTTCATGCTCGCCATCACCGCGGTCGTCTCGCTGGCGGCGGTGGTCTTCTCGGTCGGCTTCATGAGCGAGCACGCCCAGCGGGTCTCGTATCACCCGCTCTATCACCTCCTCGTGGCCGGCGTCACCGGCGCGTTCCTCACGGGTGACCTCTTCAACCTCTTCGTCTGGTTCGAGGTCCTGTTGCTGTCGAGCTACGTTCTCGTGGTGTTCTACTCGGGGCCGGAGCACACCCGTGCCGGGCTGACCTACACCGTGCTCAATCTCCTCGGGAGCGCGCTGATGCTGGTCGCCATCGGCGGCCTCTACGCCACGGTCGGGACCCTCAACATGGCCGACATGGCGCGTCGGCTCGCCAACCCCGCCCAGTACGGCATCGACCCCGTCCCCGTCCTCGGGATCACCGTCTTGCTGTTCTGCGTGTTCGCGCTCAAGATCGGCGTGGTTCCCTTCCAGTTCTGGGTGCCGGCGGCCTATCGCGCCGCGCCCGCGCCGGTCGCGGCGATGCTCGCGGGCGTGGTCAAGAAGGTCGGCATCTACGCGGTGATCCGGCTCTACTTCACCGTCTTCGCCGCCGCGCGCCTCCCGGACGGCCTCGGGCTTCCCGGCTTCGTCGGGAACTCCTATCTCTCCTTCCTCGGCCCCGTCCTCTTCGCGGTGGCGGCCGCGAGCATCCTCTTCGGAGGGGTCGCCGCGGTGAGCCGTGACGACTTCGACGGCGTGCTCGCCTACTCGAGCATCGGCCAGATCGGGTTCGTGGTGCTCCCGCTCGCGGTCGCCGCCACCGTTCCGAGCGTCAGGGCGCTCGGGATCGCCGCCGCGCTGGTCTACGCGCTCAATCACGCGCTCGCGAAGGCCATGCTGTTCTTCGCGAGCGGGACGGTCGGCGACGCGGTCGGGACGGTGCGTTTCGCCGAACTCGGCGGCCTCGCGAAGCGCACCCCGCTGTTCGCCATCGCGGTCCTGGTGGGGATGCTCTCGCTCATCGGCATCCCGCCGTTGATCGGCTTCTTCGGCAAGTTCCTCGTCTTCCAGACCACCGCCCACGCCGGCGCGGCCGGCGAGCCGGGTGCGGCGTTCGCGCTCGCGCTCTCGGTGGTCGGCGCGATACTCACGGTGGCCTACTTCACGCGCGCTTGGAACCGTGGGTTCTGGGGCGCGGCGACCGCGCCCGTCGAGCACGGGAGCTACTCGTCGGTGCTGGTGGGCGTCGTGGTGGTGCTCGCGGCGTCGCTGGTCGTCGTCGGGGTCGGCTTCGACCCGGTCTGGCGTGCAGCGAACGCCGCGGCCGACGCCACCCTCGCCCGTGGCCAGTACGTCGGCGCGGTGTTCGGGGGTGGCGGATGAAGCGCTGGCCCGTCATCGGCGTCACGCTCGCCGTACTCTGGCTGTTCGTCCGGGGCGTCGAGCTCGGCGTGGACTACGTCCTCGGCGAGTTCGTCATCGGACTCCTGATCGGCCTCCCGATCGCGTTCGTCTTCCGGCGGTTCTACGCCGAGGAGTTCGCGTTCGCGAGCACCGTCCGCGTGCTCCCGGCCGCCATCGCCTACCTCACGCTGTTCGCCAAGGAGCTCATCGTGGCGAACCTCGACGTGGTCTATCGGGTCCTCTCGCCGTCGATGCCGATCGACCCCGACGTGGTGGCGATCCCGCTCCGGGTCGAGACCGACGCCGCGGTGACGACGATCGCGAACTCGATCACCCTGACCCCGGGGACGCTCACGATGGACTACGACGAGGAGTCGAACACGCTCTACGTCCACGGGATCACCGGTAAGAACCGGTCTGGGGTCGTCGAGCCCGTTCGCCGGTGGGAGGACTACGCCCTCGTCATCTTCGACGAGGACGCGAGTCCCGACGACACGCCGCCCCGCCCACGAGGTGGTTCGCGTGGCGATTGAAGCGCCCGCGTTCCTCACGACCGTGATACAGGTGGGGCTCGTGGTCGCGACCCTCGTGACGCTCGTGGCGGGCTATCGGGTCATCCGCGGGCCGACGACCCCCGACCGGGTGGTGGCGCTCGACACCATCGCCACCAACGTGGTCTCGGTCGCGGTCCTGTTCGCGCTCCTGACGAATCAGGGATTCTTCGTTAGCGTCAGCCTCGTGCTCGCGATCATCGGGTTCGTGAGCACGATCGCCGTCGCTCGCTACGTCACCGAAGGGGACATCATCGAATGAACACGATCCACGCAGCCATCGTCGCGGTGTTGATCGGTATCGGGTGTTTCTTCCTCGTCGTCGGGACCCTCGGTCTCGTCAGGCTGCCCGACGTCTACAACCGGATGCACGCCACCACGAAGGCGACCACCCTCGGGGCGGCGTCGTTCTTCCTCGCGGGCGTGGTCTACTTCGGGCCCGCGGCACCCGGCGGGGCGGGGTTGATCGCGCTCGTTGGGCTGGTCTTCCTCTTCATCACCGCCCCCACGGGTGCCCACGTCATCTCGCAGGCCGCCGAACGGATGGGGGTCGCGTTCGCGGGCGAGGCGACCTGGCCCGACACCGGCGAATCCCGACCCGAGTCGCCGGGCGAGGAGGACGAGGGGTGAACCGCGACCGACGAACCACCCTCGCGGTCGGGGTCGTCACGTTCCTCGCGCTCGTGGTTCGATTGGTCGAACTCGGCGCGCGGGTCGCCCACCAGGACGAGGCCCGGGTGGCCTACTGGGCCTACCGCTACATGGAGAACGGGGTCTACTGGTATCGACCCGTGGTCCACGGACCGTTCATCACCATCGTCGACAGCTGGGTGTTCAGTCTGATCGGGGCCTCCGACTTCTCGATGCGGCTCGTGGTCGCGCTGGTCGGCGGTCTGCTTCCCCTCGCGGCGCTCCTCTTCCGCCGTCGGCTCCGGGACTCCGAGACCGTGGCGCTCTCGGTCGTGCTCGCCGCCGCCCCGCTGTTCGTCTACTACTCGCGCTTCTACCGTAACGACCTGCTGCTCGCGGGGTTCATGCTCGTCGCGTTCGGCTGTTTCGTCCGGGCGATCGACGACCGGCGGCCGGCCCTCGTCTACCTCGGGGTGGCCTTCTTCGCGCTCGCGTTCACCACGAAGGAGAACGCCGTGATCTACGCGGTGACGTGGGTCGGCGCGACGGCGCTGCTAGTCGACCGACGACTCCTGATCCATCGGGTTCGCGAGTCGGACATCGGTCCCACGATCGCCGACCTGAGACGGCGGGTTCGGTACGGGGTTCGGGAGTGGTGGCCCCACGCGGTGTTCTTGTTCGTCGAGTTCCTCGCGATCGTCGTCTTCTTCTACGCGCCGCGTGGCGAGGCGGCCGGGGCCCAGCCGACGATCGGCGACACCCTCGCCGACCCCACGCTGCTCGCGGGCCTCGTTCGCGAGGCCACCCTCGGGTCGTGGACCGCCTTCGTCGGTCACTGGGGGGCGGGCAACAGCGGGTCGTACCTCTCGGCGGCGGGGGCGCTCTGGCCCGCACTGCAGACCGGGGCGCTCTTCGTGCTCGTCTTCGCGGTCGTGGGCTTCCTCCTCGATCGCTACACCGGCGAGCGCCCCCGCGACGTCGTGGCCTTCACCTTCTACTGGGGCTTCGCGAGCGCGCTCGGCTATCCCATCGCCGTGGCGAACCCGTTCCCCTGGGAGGTGATCCACGTGGCGGTGCCGCTCGTGGTCCCCGCCGCCGTCGGGGTCGCCGCGGTCGGTCGGGTGGCCCTCCAGGGGCTCCGCGACGCCGGCGGACTCGACGCGCTTCGCGAGGGCTCACCGACGCTGAACCGGGACGCGCTCGCCGGACTCCTCGCTGGTCTCGTGCTGGTGATGGTCGCCGCCCACACCGGGCTCGCGGTCTACGACACCTCCTTCGAGAACGACCAGAACCCCGACAACGCACTGGTCCAGTACGCCCAGTCGTCGAGCGAGATGAAACCGCTGCTCGGCGAACTTCAAGAGGTTATCCGGACGAACGACGGCACCGACGTGCTCTACTACGGCGACAACCCCGATTTCGACGGCGACGAGCTCGCGGGGAACGAGTCCGCCGACGACAGCCCGCCGGCCGACCTCAACTGGTTCCGTCGGCTGCCGCTCTCGTGGTACTTCGAGGCCGACGGCGCGGTGTCGAACAGCACCGACGACGCCGCCGCGTTCGACCGACTGGTCCGGGGCGAGGACCGCCCGCCGATCGTGGTCGCGTTCGGCGAGACGGACTCGTGCGGGGAGTCCTACGCCAGCGTGGCCGACATCGAGAGCTCGCTTTCGGGCTACGAGCGCCACGAGGTCCAGCGCTTCTCCTACGACAGCGGTTGTACGATCTCCACGATGGAGATCTACGTCGACGAGAACGCGGTGAACTGAGTCAATCGAGTTCGGCCGCGAGCTCGTCGGCGACCCGCGCGCCGAGGCCCGACTTGTCGCCATCGTACTCCCTGACGCGGTTCTCGCGAACCACGAGCGCGCGCGTTCGGTCGCTTCCCATCACGCTCGCGTCGTTGGCGACCACGAAGGTGAGGTCGACCCGTGAGAGCGTTTTCCGGGCCGCCGCGACCATCGCTTCGTCGTCGCCGCTCGTCTCCGTCTTGAACCCGACCATCGGGAGGTCCGGGTGGGATTCACGGACCGAATCGAGCACCTTCGGGGTGGGTTCGAGGTCGAGGGTCAGCCCTTCCCGACCCGAGCGGATCTTCTCGGCACTGGCCTCGACGGTGTAGTCGCCGATCGCCGCCGCCGAGACCAGCGCGTCGGCGTTCTCGACCGCTCCCTCGACGGCGGCGAGCATCTCGGCGGCGCTCTCGACGGGTTCGACGTCGGCGGAGGGGACCTCGGGCCCGTCGTGGACGAGGGTGACGTTCGCGCCGCGGATGTAGCACGCCCGCGCGACGGCCCGCCCCGTTTTTCCCGAGGATCGATTCGTGAGCGTTCGCACCGGGTCGATGGCCTCCGAGGTGGGGCCGCTGGTGACCACGACGCGCCGACCTGCGAGCGGGTGGTCACTCGTGGCGCGGGCGGTCGCGAGCGCGATGGCGTCGATCGAGGCGATCTTGGCCTTGCCCTCCTCGATCCGCGGCGGGACGAACGAGACGCCCCACGACTCGACCCGGTCGATGGCCTCGGCCACGCCGGGGTGGTCGTACATCGGTTCGTGCATCGCGGGCGCGACCACGACCGGGAGGTCCGCCCCGAGCGCCGTGGTCGCGGTCGTCGTCACGGGGGTGTCGTCGATCGCGGCCGCCATCTTCCCCACCGTGTTCGCGGTCGCGGGGGCGACCAGGAGGACGTCCGCCCAGCCGTCGCGACCGCAGAGGTCGACGTGTTCGATCCGACCCGTGATCTCCGTCACGACCGGGTTCTCCGTGGCGAACTCGATCGCCCACGGGTGGACGATCCCCTGTGCGCTCCCGGTCATCACCGCTCGCACCGTGGCCCCGCGCCGCCGGAGTTCGTGGGCGAGTTCCACAGTTTTGACCGCCGCGATCGATCCCGAGACCCCGAGCGCGACGTTCGCTCCTTCGAGCATCACCCGAGTCTCCGGTCGCCGGCGGGTTATACTGTCGGTCGTGACGCGACATTGCTGGGAGGGTTACGGTGGCGGTTGGGACGAGGCGGTACGGGTGCTGTGGCGCGCGCACGCGGGCGACGCGAGCGACAGCGAGCGCCGGCCGCGAATCGGCGTGCGAGGGATGAGCACCGAAGCGAGTGAAACGAGCGAGGAGCGCAGTCGGCTGGGGAGGCGTGTGGCCTGTGCGGGGCGGTAGCGGGGCGGCGGCGGTTCTCATTTGTACCGGGCGAGTGGCGGGAGCGGGCGGTACGGTGCGGTATCGCCCACAGAATCGGTTAACGAGATAACATCAATACGAAGACAGATGTAGTCGTCCCGGACTTCCCCGGCAACGCGGGTCGAAAGCCGCGCGTTCCAGTTCGCCGTGTGGGAGTCAGAATCCGCGATTCCGGCCACGACGACGCCGGATCACGACGACCGTCCCGAGCAGGACCAGCGCGACGAGCGCCGCCGCGGCGAAGATGACCTTGGCCCAGCCGACGGTCGAGGAGAGCAGGCCGCCGGCGTCCCCGGTTTCGGGGGCGGCCGTCTCGGCTGCCGACCCGTTCGCGCTTCCGTTCGACGCGGCCGTCCCCGGCTCGGACCCCACTTGGTCGGTGCTTTCGTCCGCGGCCGTCGATCCGTTGGCTCCCGCGGCGGCCCCCGTGGCGTTCGAGCCGACGGACGTGGCCGCCGTCGCGTCGGTGGTAGCCGGTGTCGCCGTGCTCGTGGCGGCGCTCCCCGGAACGGTGGTCATCGTGCGCTGGACCGAGGGTGAGTCGCTGGCCGTCACGTTCGCCGGGCCGCCGTTGCCGCTGTCCGAGAGCGCGCCGAAGACCCCGAACGCCGTGAGGTTGGCCCCCGAGACGGTGCCGCCGTCGCTCGTCGCGCCCGGCACCCGCGACCAGCTTCCCTGGCTCGCGCGCCAGAGGGTGGCCGCACCGCCGCCTGCTCCATCGTCCATCGTCAACGAGAGCGAGGAGTCACCGGCGGCGGCGAAGGCCTCGACGTAGGCCCCACGGTTCGCGGTGCCGGCGGGGAGCGCGGGCGGGTCGGTGATGGACCTGAACGCCACGTTCTGTGCGGTGAACGAGAGGGTGGCCGTCGAGAGTTCGAGGTTCGAGACCGTGTTCGGCCCGCGGTTACGCATCCCGTAGTAATCCCAGTTCGAGTTGTTGCGCGCGACGCTGTTCCGGACGGTGTTGTTCCCGCTCTCGCGCTCGAAGTGGATCCCCCACTTGTTCTGCACTGCGACAGCGTTCCGGACCGTGTTGTTGTTGCTCTCGCCACCGACCGCGACGCCTATCGAGTTGTTGTACGCGGTGGTATCGGCGACCCGGCTCTCACCCGACTGTGCGAGCGAGACCCCCGAGATGGTGCCGTTGGCGATGACGTTCCGAACCGTGCTCTCGTCGACACCGAGCAGGAACACCCCGACCGTCCACTCGTTCGTGTGGAGGCGCTCGACGGTGACGTTCGTGACCGGGGTCTGCGCGCCGTCGACCTCGACGCCGTGGCCCGTCCCGGTTCCCGTGACCGAGTGGCCCGCGCCGTCGAGGGTGACGTTTCCGCTCGTGACCTCGATACAGGCCTCGTCCTCGTCCGCGACGTCGCCCGTGACGTTCTCGGTGAGGACGTATCGTCCCGGGGTGTCGATGGTGGTACACGCGTTCACCGGGGTCGCGCCGGCGGGCTGTGCGCCCGCGAGGCCGACCGGGGCGACGGCGAGGGCGAGGACGGCGAGCGCCGCGAGAACGACGGCGGCGAGGGTGCTCTGACTGCGGTTCGAACCGGCGGGGAGGGCGTTCATCGGCTACCGCGTCGGTTGTGAGCGAGCCCCTATCTATTTCCCGATGTCGGCCGGGTGAGCGAAACCGTCGAACACGGCAACGCTTAGGCCCCCGGCGGTCGTGACTGAGCCGTGAACACCATCGATATCAGCACGGTCGTCTACCTCCCGCCGGAGGAGGTCTACGACGTGCTTATCGACTTTCCGCGGTATCCGCGCTACTCCGAGCACCTGCGTGGGGTCGACCGCCACGGCGACGGCTCGGCGGGTACGACCTACGACCTCCACTTCGCGTGGTGGAAACTCACCTACACCGCGCGTTCGCGGGTCACCGACACCGACCCGCCCAACCGCATCGACTGGCGGGTCGTGAAGGACATCGACGCCAACGGCCACTGGGCGGTCGAGGAGCGCGAGCCGCCCGAGGGCCGCGAGCACGCCTCGACGGTCCACTTCCGGGTCGAGTACGACACGGACTCGGTGAACCCCTCGAACTTCGACCTCCCCCGACTGGTCTCACTGTCGTGGGTGGTCGAGAAGGTCAAACCCGTCATCGAGCGCGAGGGCCAGCGGGTCGTCGAACGCGTCGTCGCCGACATCGAGGGCGAGCGCCGACCCGTCGACCTCGACGTCGAGACGCGGTAGCCTCAGTGGGTGGGCACGCCCGAGAGCCCGATCACGAAGACGTGATAGAGCACGATACCGATGAAGAGGGCGTAGAACAGCCCCCCGACCAGGAACGGGGCGGGGTGCATCGAGTCCGTGGTGTCCCGGCGCGCCCGAACGTAGAGGATCGCGGCGCTCACGAGCGCGAGCACGGCCGAGAGGGCGTTGAGAAAGCCAGTCGTCCCCCACTGGAGGGTGAGGTCCCAGGTGGTGAACAGGATCCCGAGGGTCACCGGCAGGGTGCCCTGAAACGCCATCGCCCCGGTGATGTTGCCGAGCGCGAGGGTGTCCTTGTCGTCGGCGATCCAGATGATGCTGTTGAACTTCTCGGGGAGTTCGGTGGCGAACGGCGCGAGCAGGAGCGAGAGGACCGCGGCGGGGATCGAGAGGACCTGGTTCGAGAAGTAGCTCACCTCGCCGACGAACAGCTGTGCGCCGCCGATGATCACCGCGAGCGCGATCAGGGTCTGGAGCCCGACGGTCCAGCCGGCGGGGTCCTCGCCGCGGCCGTCGTCGGTGGCCGGACCGCCACCGAGGCGCTCGACGACCCGACCGAGATAGAGGGGGTCGAGTTCCTCCTCGCCCTCGACCATGTCGTCGGCGCTGATGGTGCGGTAGAGGTAGAGGCCGTACCAGAAGACCAGGAACGCGCCGATGACGACCGTCGCGATACCGGTGACGAACGCCGCGGCCACCGCGAGCACGTAGCCGACGAAGAAGAAGAAGAGGTCGCGCTGGGTGGACTCGTCGTTGACGTAGAACTCGCTGCCGTGGTCGCGCCGGCCGCTGAAGACCAGCACGCTCACCCCGACGAGGAACATCGCGATCGTGGCGAGCAGGAACGGGGCCCCGAGGATCGCGCCCACCCCGATGTCGCTCGCGGACTCGCTGCCCTCGCCCGAGAGGTACGCGCTGAGGATGGCGATGACGGGGATGAGGGTCTCGGGGAGCGCGGTGCCGACCGCCGCGAGGACGCTCCCGGTCGCGCTGTCGCCGAGGCCGAGGTACTGGCCCAGCCACTCGACGCCGTTGGTGAAGATCTCCGCGCCGAGCAGGAGGAGGACGAACGAACCGACGAGGAGAATCGTGTTCCCGAGAACCCCGGAGACGAGAGCAAGAGGGAGCCCGGACACGAGCACCGAAGTCATGGCCCCGGCTCTGCTGGGGATCGGTTAAGCGGTTTCGCTTGCGTCCGCGACGCTACGCAGTGCTCGCACCGAGTACGAGAACGGCGTAGAGCGCGAACGCCACGAACCCGACGTAGAGGACGCCACCGAGCAGGAACGGTGCGGGCCGGAGCTCGCGGCCGTCGGCCGACCGCACCCGGCGGTAGACCAGCCCGGCACTCACGAGCGCGAGCACGGCCGAGAGGGCGTTGAGAAAGCCCGTGGTGCCCCACTGGAGGCTGAGGTCCCACGAGGTGAACAGGATCCCGAGGGTGACGGGGATGGTGCTCTGGAAGGCCATCGCGCCGGTGATGTTGCCGAGCGCGAGGGTGTCGCTCCCGCGGGCCATCCAGAGCACGCTGTTGAACGTCTCGGGGAGTTCGGTCGCCAGCGGTGCGAGCAACAACTAGACTACCGCCGCCGGCACCGAGAGCACCGTCTCGGAGAAGAACTCGATCTCGGTCACGAACAGCTGCGCGCCGAGCACGATGAACCCGAGCGCTAGGAGCGTTTGGAGCCCGACGAGGAGCGAGTGGGGGTCGCTACCGTTGTCGCGTTCGCTCTCGATACCGGCGGCTCCGAGACCCCGCTCGACGATCTTCCCGAGGTAGTGGTCGTCCATATCGTCCCCGTCCACGAGGTCGCCGCTCCGCACGGATCGATGGACGTAGACCGCGTAGAGCCCGACGAGCACGACCGCGATCCCAACTGAAACCAGATGGGAGGGGACGAACGCCGCGGCCACCGCGAGCACGTAGGCGAACAGGAAGAAGGAGAGGTCGCGTTCGGTGGATTCGGGGGGATACCGGACCGCCTCGTCGGCCTCCCGGCGACCGGCGAAGAGGTAGGCCGATGCGCCGACGAGGAACATTGCGACCGTGGCGAGCAACAGCGGCGCACCGAGGATCGCGCCTACGCCGATGTCGTCGGCCGCGCTGCCGCCCTGGAGGATGGCGATCACGGGAATGAGGGTCTCGGGGAGCGCGGTGCCGAGCGCCGCGAGGATCGACCCGGTGGCGCTCTCGGAGATCCCGAGGCGCTGACCGAGCCACTCGACGCCGTTGGTGAAGACCTCGGCACCGACCAGCAGGAGGAGAAACGACCCCACGAGGATCCCCGCCCGGTCGAGCGGCACCGTCGCGACCGGGAGGGAGGGCGAAGGAAACACGGCCGAATTTCGCGTCCGAATCGATTAAGCGATCCCATCCACGGATCGCGGGGCTTTAGCCCGCGAGACGGCTGTAGCCGGTATGATCGGTATCGTCGTGAGCCGCGCCGACCGGGCGTCGAGCCACATCGGCGAACAGCTCCGCGACCTCGCGGAGTGGACCACCGAGACGGACGACACACGGACCGACGCCGACGGTGGCGGCACCGTTCTTCGGAAGACGGGCTTCGAACTCCGCGAGTTCGACGCGCTCCACCTCGACATCGAGGGAGTCGCCGACGCGTTCGACGACCCCGACCTCGTTGTGTTCGCCTCGAAACACGCCGGCGACACCGGCCGATTTTTGACGGCCCACCACACCGGGAACTTCGGTCCCGCGGAGTTCGGCGGCGAGGCGAACGCGTTCGCCGAGGCCGCACCGAACGTCCACGCCCGCGTCGTTCGTACCCTCACTGCGCACGCCCCGGAGAGCTACGATGTCGGGATGGAGTGTACCCACCACGGTCCCACCGACGTCGGCTGTCCCTCGCTGTTCGTCGAGCTGGGGAGTTCGGAAGAGGAGTGGGACGACCCCGCGGGCGCGCGGGCGGTGGCGAAAGCTATCCTCGACCTCGACGGAACGGCCCCAAACCGCGAGCGCCAGGTCGTCGGGTTCGGCGGCGGTCACTACGTCCCGCGATTCGAGCGAGTAGTGAGGAAAACCGACTGGGCGGTGGGCCACATCGGTGCGGACTGGGCGCTGGACGCGATGGGTGCCGTCGAGAACCACACCGACGCCGTCGAGCGGGCCTTCGAACGCAGCGGCGCGACCCGAGCCGTCGTCGAGGGGACGAAACCCGACCTTCGGGCGGTCGTCGAGGAGCTCGGTTACCGGGTGGTGAGCGAGACCTGGCTCCGCGAGACGACCGGCGTCCCGCTCGCGCTCGTCGAGCGCGCCGAACGTGAGCTGGGGACCGTCGACGACGGTCTCCGGTTCGGGGAGCCGGCTCGAACGGACGGCGATGGGTTCGCGGACCCAGTGGATCCGGTCGTCGACCGCCTGCCGTCGGAACTGGTGGCCGAAGTCGAGGGTATCGACCGCGAGGGTGCTCGTGAGGTCGTCGAGCGGCACGCGCTCGCGGTCGACACCCACGAATCGGGCACCCGCCTCGCCGACCGCGTGCTGCTCGCCAGCGGGGACGACCGCGACTCGATCGTCGACGGGTTCGCCGACCTCCTCGAACGGGAGTACGGGTCGGTCGAGCGGCGGAACGGCGACCTCGTCGTCCGTGAGACGGCCTTCGACCCGGCGGCGGCAGCGAAGCTGGGTGTTCCCGAAGGACCGAAGTTCGGGGCGCTCGCCGACGGCGAGGCGGTGACGGTCGACGGCCGGACGATACCGCCCGAGGCGGTCCACACCGAACACGTCCGTCGGTTCGCCCGTCGGGAGTGACATTCACCGGACAGAAGGGGAAAGATAAATAGGCGGCGTCCGTGACTCCGACACAAATGGATTCGATCATCGAGGACGCCATCGAGGAGTCGGACGAGGGCCAGGGGAGCGGGGAGACGCCGGCCGGCGAGAAGCGGGCCGGCACGATGAGCGACGAGGAGCTCGCGGGCGTCGTCGAGGACCTCAGAACGCAGATCACGGTGTTCGGCTGTGGCGGGGCGGGGTCGAACACGGTGACGCGGATGGCCAAGGAGGGGATCCACGGCGCGAAGCTCGTCGCCGCCAACACCGACGCCCAGCACCTCGTCGAGCAGGTCCAGGCTGACACCAAGATCCTGATGGGCCGGGATCGGACCGGGGGTCGCGGCGCGGGCTCGGTCCCCAAGATCGGCGAGGAGGCCGCGCGCGAGACGATCGAGGACATCAAGGGCGCGATCGACGGCTCCGACATGGTGTTCGTCACCACCGGGCTCGGCGGCGGGACCGGGACCGGCTCCGCGCCGGTGGTCGCCGAGGCCGCCCAGGAGGCCGGCGCGCTCACCATCGCCATCGCCACCATCCCGTTCACCGCCGAGGGCGAGCGCCGGCGGGCGAACGCCGACGCGGGCCTCGAACGCCTCCGAGCCGTCTCGGACACCGTGATCGTCGTCCCGAACGACCGGCTCCTCGAGTACGCGCCGAACTTGCCCCTTCAGGACGCCTTCACGATCTGTGACCGCGTCCTCATGCGCTCGGTGAAGGGCATGACCGAACTCATCACCAAGCCCGGGCTGGTCAACGTCGACTTCGCCGACGTTCGCACGGTGATGGAGAACGGCGGCGTCGCGATGATCGGCCTCGGGGAGTCGGATTCGGAGAACAAGGCTCAGGACTCCATTCGGTCGGCGCTCCGCTCGCCGTTGCTCGACGTGGAGTTCACCGGCGCGAGCTCCGCGCTGGTCAACGTCGTCGGCGGCCCCGACATGAGCGTCGAGGAGGCCGAGGGCGTCGTCGAGGAGATCTACGACCGGATCGACCCCGACGCCCGGATCATCTGGGGCGCGTCGGTCGACGAGAGCTTCTCGGGCAAGATGGAGACCATGATCGTCGTCACGGGCGTCGACTCGCCCCAGATCTACGGTCGCTCGGACCTCGCCGCCGAGACCGCCGGCCAGGTCGACACCGACATCGACTACGTCGAGTAACCGGACTGGCGAACGGGAACGCCCATCGGTTTTTTGCGTTCATCAATCGCGTAGCAGCGACACCGTGGACTCGAGGGTATCGCGAGAAACCCCGGGAAGGATTACCGGTCGCGCCGAACCGCCAGCACGGCGGCCACGAGCAGCGCACCCAGACCAGCCACGAGGCTGAATCCGGGGCCGTTGCTCGACGAGGTCGGGCTGGCGTTCGGCCCGGTGGCCGCGGCCCGTTCGGTCCCAGCCGCGGTGGTCGAACCCGACGCCGAAACCGCCGTCGTGTCGGCGGTGTCGGCCGTCGGGACCGTCGTCGTCGGAGCCGATGACTCGGTCGGCGTTTCGGTCGCCGTTGTCGCCGTTGCGGTTCGCGTTGTGGTGGACGTCTCCGTTGCTGTCGACGTCGCAGTGAGGGTAGCTGTCGGTGCGGCGGTTGCCGTCGGTGTCGCGGTCGCGGTGGCCGTCGGCGTTGCCGTGTCGGTGGCCGCCGAGCCCGAATCGTTCGACGAACCGGTGTCAGCCGACGCGTCGGCGTTGCCGGACGACCCCGAGTCGCCCGTCGTGCCGAATATCGCGATGGTCGCGGGATGGGGGACGTCGGTCGCCGAGACGGTATTCGCGCCGGCGTCGACCGACGAAGAGTCGAGCGCCGACCACGAGTCGCCGCTGTCGGTGCTGAAGAGCGCGAGCGAGGACTCGTCGACGCCGCTGACGTTCCCGTCGGTGTAGTGGATCGTCAGTGAGAGTTCGGACCCCTCGCCGTAGTCGGTGGTCCGGACGCCGGTACCGACGGCCTGCTGACCCGAGGGGCCGTCACCCGGGACCGGCTCGGCGCGCGCACCGACGTTCGTCCCCGAGAGGTCGACGGTGACCGAGCCCATGTCGAGGTCGGTTACGCTGGTATCCGAATCGACGCCGGGGCTGTACCGGTCGGAGTAGAAGTCCCAGAGCGCGTTCCCCGAGGCGATGTCGTCGGTGAACTCGTTGTGGCGGCTGCCGCGCTCGATGTGGAGGCCGTACTTGTTGTCGTTCGCGGTGGTCCCAGTGATGGTGTTCCCGCTCGCCTTCCGGAGTTCGACCCCGAGCGCGTTGCCGGTGGCCGTGCTTCCCTTGATAGTCGTGTCGTCCGTCGAGAGGAGCGTGATGCCCTCGGTCGCGCCGGTCGTCGTACTCCCGGCGATCGTCCCGTCCTCGGCGTTCTCGAACAGGATACCGCGGGTGAAGCCGGTAGTCTCGACCTTCTTCACGGTGACCCCGGAGAGGGTCGAATCGCCCGAGGCCTCGACGCCGACCCCGGAGCTCCCACCCTCGATCGTGTGTCCGTTCCCGTCGAGGGTGACGTCGCTCGCGGCGATCCGGATACACGTCGAATCGGCCGAGAGGTCGGCGCTCAGGGTGTAGGTTCCGGGCGAATCGATCGTCGTACACGAATCGATGGTCGTGCCCGACTGCGCGCCGACGACGCCCACACCGATGGACGCCGCCGCGACCACCACGAGCACCGCGAGGAACGTCACGCGACGGTTCGACACGCGTCCCGACGACCGTGGAAGGTTCATCGGGCTCGTTTCGAACCAGTTCTTATCAACTTCTCGATACGGTGGTGGAGGAGATGACACAAGATAGATACCCCTCGGGGAAGTAGCGGGCCCAAATGGACATCAAATACGACCTCGGGAGCTACACTCGGGTGCTGAAGCTCGCGAGCACGCCGTCTTGGGAGGAGTTCTCCCGGATCGCCCTGATCGCCGGGGCGGGTATCGTCCTCATCGGCTTTATCGGGTACGTCATCTTCACCATCATGAACACGCTTCCGGGGCTGTTCTGAAATGGGGATGTACGCCGTCAAGACCACCGCGAGCCAGGAACGCACCGTCGCGGACATGATCATGAACCGCGAGGAGCCGAGCGTTCACGCCGCGCTCGCCCCCGAGTCGCTCACGAGCTACGTCATGGTCGAAGCCGACGACTACGCGATCCTCGAACGCGTGATGGACGAGATCCCCCACGCCCGCAACCTCGTCCCCGGCGAGTCCTCGATCGCGGAGGTCGAACACTTCCTTTCCCCGAAACCCGACGTCGAGGGGATCGCCGAGAGCGACATCGTCGAACTCATCGCCGGCCCGTTCAAGGGCGAGAAGGCCCAGGTCCAGCGCATCGACGAGGGCAAGGACCAGGTCACCGTCGAGCTCTACGAGGCCACCGTCCCGATTCCGGTCACCGTGCGCGGCGACCAGATCCGCGTGCTCGACAGCGAAGAACGGTAGTCCCTCGAACCATCGGCGGTGAGGAACGGCTCGCGAGACTCCGAAAAGCGTTGATCGCGGACGTTAGTTATCGGTTCGTCGTGTCGTCGCCAACCCGCCCGATGAACCCTCGTCGGTCGACGTATCCCGGCCCGCTGTCAGCGTGACCGTCATACACGCCACCAACGTCGACATACTCGACCACTCCACCTTCCCGCTCGACCGCACCGCGACGCTAAGGCCCTGTTCGTTACAGTCGTCGACGGTGAACTCGATGTGTTCCGGGTCGTCGTTGGCGAGCCCGACGCTGACGAGGTAGTCGCCGGCGGTCGAGATGTCGATACTGACGTAGGCGTCCGATTCGAGCCGGTAGGTCTCCGCGAACGAGGCCGTCCCGGAGCTCCGTCTGCGAACGCTGACAGCGACCGCTCGGGTGGTCTCGGCGTCGTTCCAGACCGTGAAGCCGCCCAACGACTTGCCGCTGCCGATAGTCGCCGTCGTCTGTGGCTCGTTTCGTTCCGAATCGATCCGAACGGGTTCCCATCCCTCCCCATCCGTTCCCGTCGTCGCGGGCGTGCTGGACGGCGCTTGGACGACGGTCGACTCGCTAGATGCCCGATCGCGCGTTGTGGTCGAATCGTTCGGGCTTCCACCGCCACCGCCTACGCAGCCAGCGAGGCCCGCGCTCACACCGAGCGCGAGGAACCCTCGCCGTCCGAGCCGCCCGCCACCGCGGTCCATTCGTCGACCCACTCGATCGTCTGTAATAAACTTTTAGTCGGTTGCGGGCCTTCTCGGAGGCTATCCAAGCGGATCGAAACCCGCTATACGACCGATCGCCGATCTAGGCCAGTGAGTCGCTCCGTCACTCGCGTCGACCCCCACGTGAAGGTGCTCGACGACCGGGTCGTACGCCGGGCGAAACGGTTCGGGCTCGACGTGCTGGTCTACGCGCCCCACTTCACCCCGCTATCCGAGATCCGAGAACGGGCCGCGGCGTACACCGACGACGACCTCCTCGTGGTGCCCGCGCGCGAACTCTTCACCGGATCGTGGCGAAACCGTCGGCACGTCCTCGCGCTCGGGCTCGACGGCCCGATACCGGATTTCGTCACCCTCGACGGCGCGATGGCCGAACTCCGGGCTCAAGACGCCGTGGTGCTGGTTCCCCATCCCGAATTCCTGACCGTGAGTCTCGACGAGGCCGCGATCCGTCGGTATCGCGACGTCGTCGATGCCGTCGAGGTCTACAACCCGAAACACTGGGCACGACACAACCGCCGAGCGCGTGCGATCGCCCGCGACCTCGACCTCCCCGTCTTCGGGTCGTCGTACGCCCACCGCCACGCCACCGTCGGCGAGGTCTGGACCGAGTTCGATACCGCCGTCGATACCGAAACCGACCTCCTCGCTGCGTTCCGCGAGGCCACACCGCGTCGAGTCCGTCACCGCACCGGACTCGTCCACGAGGTGCGTCGCCGTGCGGAGTTCGCCCACCTCGGCTCCGAGAACAGCGTGAAGAAGTTCGACCGGGTGGTTCTGTCGGGAACGGAGGCGACCCACCCTCGACAGCCGGTCTACGAGGGTCAGTTCGACGATATCGCGGTCTACTGAGTCGGGGACTCAGCCGGTGGTCTTCATCCCGGCGGCGATGCCCTTCACTGTGAGGCGGAGCGCGCGCTCCTCGGCCTCGGTGCGTTCGTCCTGGCGGAGGAGGTGGATCTGGAGGACGTTCAACGGGTCCACGTAGGGGTTCCGGCGGTCGAGCCCTTCGAGGAGCCAGTCGCGCCGCACGAGCGAGTCGCGGTCGGTGACCGCCGTAACGTGCTCGACGGCGCGCTCGTACTCGTCGCGGATCCGGGGGAAGAACGTCCCCGCGAGCGCTTCGTCCGCCATCCCGGCGTAGCTCTCGGCGACCTCCATCTCGGTGCGTGCGAGCGAGAGCGCGGCGTTGTCGAGGGTCGTTCGGAAGAACGGCCACTCGGCGTACATCTCGCGGAGAACCTCGACGCGCTCGGCGCGGTCAGTGGCCGCGGTGCCCGCCGCTCCCTCGTCGAGGTAGGTCTCGATGCCGGTACCGAGCGCGTACCACCCAGGCAAAATACAGCGCGCCTGGGTCCACGAGAACACCCACGGGATCGCCCGGAGGTCCTCGACGGTGCGCTCGCCCGACCGCGAGGCCGGTCGCGACCCGAGGTTGAGGTCCTCGATCACCCCGATCGGCGTTGCCTGGCCGAAGAACTCGACGAACCCCTCGCTTTCGAGGAGGTCACGGTACTCCTCGCGTGCGGCGCTCGCCATCGCGTCCATCGCGTCCGCCCACGCCGCGGGAACGTCCTCCGTCGGCTGCTCGACCGCGTCGTGGCGCGCGAGGAGCTGGGCGTTCAGCATCTGTTCGAGGTTGCGCTCGGCGATCCGGGGGGTGGCGTACTTCTCGGCGATCGCCTCGCCCTGTTCGGTGAACTTGACTTCTCCTGTTACCGTACTGTTCGGCAGCGCCCGCAGCGCCTCGTTCATCGGGCCACCGCCACGCGAGATCGACCCGCCGCGCCCGTGGAACAACCGAAGCGAAACGTCGTAGTCGGCGACGATCTCGCCGAGGCGGCGCTGGTTGCGGTGGAGTTCCCAGTTCGCCGCGAGGAACCCGTTCTCCTTGTTCGAGTCGGAGTAGCCCAACATGATCTCCTGGGTACCGCCACGGGCGGCGACCGCCGCCGCGTAGGCCTCGTTCTCGAACAGCGTCCCCATGATCCGGTCCGCACCGGAGAGCGCGGATTCGGTTTCGAGCAGCGGCACCACGTCCAATCCCGAATGATCCGGCAGCGAGACCACGCCCGCCTGGTCGGCCAGAAACAGGACTTCGAGGACGTGGCTCGGCTCCTCGGTCATCGAGATGCAGTAGGTGTCGATGGCGTCGGAGCCGTACTCGCGCTGCCAGCCCGCGAGGCTCGTGAACCGTTCGAGGACCGTCTCGGTGGTCCCCGAAACCCCGTCCCGGTCGTCGACATCGATCACTGGCTCCTCCTGCAGGACCGCGTCGGTGAGGGTCGCGACCCGTTCGTCTTCGTCCATTTTCTCATATTCGACACCCTGGCGGTCGAGGGTCTCCGCCACCGCCGTCGTGTGGTTCTCGCGGTGGTCGCGCAGGTCGAGGCTCGCGAGCTGGAACTCGAAAGTCGCGACCTGGCGGCGCAGCGGGTCGACGTGGGCGGTCGCGACGGTTCCAGCGCCGTTCGCCCGGAGACTGGCCGCGAGCGCGTCGAGGTCGGCGACGAGTTCGTCGGCGTTCTCATATCCACCGGGTCGGACGTCGCCCACCCGGACGAGGCGTTCGCGCATCAGGCGGAGCTGCTGGCGGTAGGGTTCGTTCGGGTAGCGCTCGGCGGCAGTCCCGGCGATCGATGGAAACCGCTCACGGTCGGCCGCGAGGCGGTCCTCGAATTCGTCGTCGACCACGATCCGGCGGCCGTCCTGGCTCACAACTCCTGAAAGACGTTTGAGTTCGTCGCGGTAGCGCTCGACCACCACCGAGCGCTGCCGGTCGAGGGTCTCCGTCGTCACCGTGGGCGTGACGTAGGGGTTGCCGTCGGCGTCGCTACCCGCCCACGACCGGAACTGGAACAACTGGGGGATCGAGACGTCCTCGAATCGCTCGCCGAGCGCTTCCTCGAACTCGGCGTAGACTTCCCCTGTGACGTCGAACAGGGTGTTCTCGAGGTACCACTGGACGTTCCGCGCTTCGTCGCCGGGTTCCGGCCGACGGTCGCGGACCTGGGCGGTCTGCCAGAGGCTCGTGACCTCGGCGTCGATGTCGCGTTTTACCTGCGCTTCCTCGGTGTCCGTGAGCAGGCGCTCGTCGAGGGTTTCGAGGTGGCGCGTGACCGCACGAAGCTTTGATTTCACCGTCTTCCGGCGGGCTTCGGTGGGATGGGCAGTAAAAGTCGGTTCGATCAGGACGTCGTCGAGGAGGGACTCGACGGTGGCGGCGTCGACGTCGGCCGCGGCGAGTTCGTCGACCGCCGCGCCGAGGCTGTCGGCCAGCGAGCCCTCTTGGGAGGCCGACCGGATCGCGCGGATGCGCTCGCGCTCCTCGGCGAGGTTGACGAGTTCGAAGTAGCTCGTGAACGCGCGCGCGACGGCGCTCTCGGTCGCCGGATCGAGGTCCTCCACCGTCTCGCGGAGGGGGTCGCGCGAGTCGGCGTCGCCACGCCGGTAGTCGATCGCCGCGGTTCGGAGGCTCTCGACGACCTCGTAGGCGTCTGTCGACGCTTGGCCCTCGATCACGTTACCGAGTAACGCGCCGAGCTCCCGGACGTCCCGCTCCACGGTCCGTCGATGGAGTGTCATGCTACCGCTGGTCACGCCACCGGCAAAATCGTTCGTGTGCGGTCAATTCTGTCGGCGCGCGACCAGCGCTGCCGACAGAAGGGCGACGACCGCGACCACGAGGCCGAACCCTGGGCCGTCGTCCGAGGTCGTGGTTTCGGCGGCATCGCCCGTCGCGGCGGCTCCGGGTCCATCGGTCGCGGTCGCCGTCGCGGTCCGGGTCGCCGTCGGCGTCGGTGTCGTGGTCTGGCCGGCGGGGGCGAACGTGCTCGTGTTGCCGAGCGCCGAGACGTTTGCGACCACCACGTTCCGGTTGGTGTTGACGTAGTTCACGCCGGGCACCTGCGACCAGTTGCGTTCGTAGCCCCAGAGCCGGAGGCTGTTCTCGGTGACGTTCGCGTCCGCGACGCTCGCGTCGTCGTACCCGACGATCACCCGGATCGTGGCGTTCTGTCCCGTGCCCGCCATCCCGACGTGCTGGTCGATGGCCGTCCGGTTGGGCAGACCACCGGGAACGCTCTCGACACCCGTCAGCGCGGCGTTCGTCGCGACGAACGAGAGCGTCGAGGTGTTCGTCTCGAAGCGCTCTGCTGCGACCCCCGAGGAGTTGGTCGTATAGAGGCTCCAGCGGTCGTTGTCGACGGCCGTGACGTTCCGGAGCGCCGTGTTCGGCGCGTCGCGCAGGAGCACGCCGTTCCGGGCGTTCGCGCTTGCGTTCACCGTTTCGAGCGAGCCGTTCGTGACGCCCTGGTAGTAGACGCCCGCGGTCCAGCCCGTCGTCGTGACATTTCGGACGGTGACGTTCGAGAGCCCGGTCAGGGAGTTGTTGACCTTCACGCCGACGCTCTCGCTGGCGTTCGCCCCGTCGATCGTGTGACCGTTGCCGTCGAAGACCACGTCGTCGGAGAGGATCTGGACGCAGACCGTTCGATTGCTGTCCTCGATGTCGGCGGTCAGGGCGTACTCGCCGTCGTTGGCGATCGTGCGACACGAGTCGATGGTCGTCGCGCCGTTCGTGCCGTTCGTGTCGCTCGTCGACTGTGCGCTCGCGAGCCCGCCGACGCCGGCGACCCCCACCGCGACCACGAGGAGACAAACAACGAGACCGACCCGTCTGCCGTGATGCATCGTATCCGCGTCGGATCGCCGGGTCATAATAGCTGTCGGCTCCGGCTCGGCGGCCACCGTTCGGGGTCGGGCCGCTCAGAACAGCCCGCTCGCTCGGAGCCCGTAGGCGAGGAGTCGTTGGGGGTACTCGGTGACGAGCGCCGCGGCGACCGCGAGTTCGAGCGCGGTGACGACGAGGATCACCCCGCCCGCGAACCGGCTTCTGGTCGAGACGCCGAACGGGAAGTCGAACTCGCCGCTGTCGAACGGGTAGAAGAGCGCGATCCCGCGTTTCGAGCCAAGTAGATCGAGCGCGTAGTGGGTCGCGACCCCGATCCAGACGTACTGGAGGTTGCCGAAGTAGATCGGATAAACGAAGAAGAGCACCAGAACCGGGAGGTTGTGGAACGTCTTCCGGTGGGTGCCGAAGGCGGTGTCGACGTCGGGAAAGAGCGCTCCGAGGGTGACGGGCACCGCGATGGCGAGGACGGCCCGGACCGTCGTGAGGTCGCCGGCGGGGTAGGTCAGAACCGCGAGCCCGATGCTCAACACCACCGCGTTGAGCACGTGGCCTTTCTTGTTCATCCGTTCGCCTCGAATCGCCCGACGTGGCGGGAATAGTAAATCGTGTCGGGTCAGTTCCGGCGCGAATCAAGCACGTCGAGGGTCGCGGCGAGCGCGCGTTGTGCGCTCTTCTCCTTGATATCGTCTCGGTCCCCGCCGAAGACGTGGTGTTCGGCGGTCGCCGTGGTTTCACCCGTCCCCCACGGGCCGGCGTAGGCCACACCGATGTACACCGTTCCGACGGGTTTCTCGTCGGTGCCGCCGTCCGGACCGGCGATGCCGGTTGTCGAGACGCCCCAGGTGGTGCCGGCGGTGTCGCGCGCGCCGCGGGCCATCTCGATAGCCACCTCGGAACTCACCGCGCCGTGGGCGTCGAGGGATTCGCGGCTCACACCCAGCACGCCGCGTTTCGCGCGCGAGGAGTAGGTCACGAGCCCGCGGTCGAAGTAGTCGCTCGACCCCGGCACGTCGGTGAGATTCGACCCGACGAGGCCGCCGGTACAGGATTCGGCGGTCGCGATGGTCGCGTCGGTCTCGCGGAGCGCGTCGCCGAGTCGGGCTTCGATCGGGTCGTCGGCTGCGGCCATGTGGGACCGTCGGTCCGGATCGACATGAGACGTCGGGTACGGCGAAAGCGGGCGATCGTTACGGTGCGGTGCTGTGGCGCGCGCTCGCGGTCGTGCGCGAACGGACGTGAGCGCGCGACCGCGAATCGGCGTGTGAGGGATGAGCGACGCGAGTGTAACGAGCGGAGCGAATCGGTTGGGGAGGCGTGTGGCGGTTGTTGCGTTGGCGGAAGTGGTTAGCATCCGCGCGAACGGAGTGAGCGCGGTTCACCGCGAACGAGCGTCGAAGACGCGAGTAAGCGGCAGTTTTTAGTCCAGGTTTTTGCGACGAGTGGTTGGCGAGCGAGTGCAACGAGCGAGCCAACCCGAGGAGTAAAAAAGTGGGTGCTCAGGTTACGCGCCGAACCAGCCCGTAGAGGGTGTTCTGGACCTCGGCGGGCAGGAAGCGGGCGTAGTCGGCGGCGCTCGCGAGCGGGCCGACGGGGTAGCGCGCCGGCGGCTCCGGCGAGACCGCCGCGTCGAGGATCGCGTCGGCGACCTGCTCGGGCCGGACGGTGCCGACACCGCCGTTGAGGACGGTTCGGGCGTCCTCGAACATCGAGTAGAACGACTCGTAGGCCCCGGTGCGTTCGAGCCCGTCGAGCTCGTCGGCGGCGCGGTCGTCGAAGTCGGTGGCCACGGGACCGGGCGCGACCACGGAGACGTGGATGCCGTAGTCCGAGACCTCGGCTCGGAGGGCGTCGCTGATGGCCTCGAGCGCGAACTTCGAGCCGGCGTAGACCCCGTTGCCGGGCGTGGCAAAGCGGCCAGCGGTGCTGGAAACGTTCACGATCCGGCCGACCCCGCGGTCGCGCATGTGGGGCAGAACGGCCCGGATCAGGCGGTGGGGACCGTAGAGGTTGGTGTCGAACTGGTCGTGGACCCGCTCGGTGGGGACGTCCTCCACGGTCCCGAACTGGCCGTAGCCCGCGTTGTTCACGAGACAGTCGATCCGCCCGGTCTCGTCGATGACCCGTTCGACCACCGCCTCGATGGCGTCGGGGTCGGTGACGTCGAGCGGGGCGGTCGCACAGCCCGCCATCTCGAGGTCCGCGACGTCCGACTCGTCGCGCGCGGTCGCGTAGACCGTCCACTCGGCTTCGAGGAACGCCTCGGCGGTCGCGCGGCCGATCCCCGACGAGCAGCCGGTGATGAGAACTGTCTTCGCCATGCAGGCATCTCTCGTCCCGAGTAGTTAACTTCCGGCGTTCCGGGCCGGCCTCACTCCTCGAAATCCCGTTTGACCTCGCCGGCGTAGGCGTCGGCGAGCCGCGTTGGTTCGGGGAGTTTGTAGCCGTCACAGAGCCGTTCGACGAGGTCCGCCGCGGTCGGCGGACCGACGCGGTGGCCCGGGCTCACGTAGACCGGGTTGATGGTCCGATTCCCGGAGTCGTACTGGCGGGTCTGGAGTGCGTAGCCGATCCGTCCCTCCGTGGTCTCCACACGGTCGTCGGCCGCGATGGCGATTCGCGAGCCTTCGGGGAGGTCGTCGAGCGGGGAGTCGGGGGTCCCGCAGAGCAAGCCCTTCGCGACGCCGATGCTCGGCAGGTCGAAAAGGAGTCCAAGATGGGTCGCGAGGCCGGCCTCGCGGTAGTGGATCCGACCGCTCCCGTCGAAGACCGCGAGGTCCGGCTTGACGTCGAGGTCCGCGAACGCCGCGACGATCGCGCCCGCCTCCCGAAAGGAGAGCAGACCGGGGATGTAGGGGAACTCGCAATCGACGACCGCGCTCGCGCGCTCGACGACCTCACCACCGCGGAGGGCGACTATCGCGCCGACCGCGCGGTCGTCGAGGAACGCCTGGTCGACGCCGACGATGGTCGGTGGCTCCTTCGAGAGGTTCGTGAGCGTCGGGGTCGCCGAGACGGTTTCGAGGTCGAAGGCGAAGTCGTCGGTGAATCGTGCGGTAGCGGCGACCTCGCGCTGGAGGGTCTCCATCGCTTCGCGGGAGTCGGCCGGATCGGGGAGGAAGCGTGTGTTGACGGGTTCCATCAGAACGGCCCGCGGCCGCGACCGGGCCCACCCATTCCGCCGCCGCCGCGGCCGCCGCCGAACTGGAGCTGGTTGGGCAGGCGATACTGGTTCTTGACCCGCTGGCCGTAGGCGAGTCCCACCAGCAGTCCGACGAGGTGGGCGGCATCGGCGACGCCGGGGAAGAGCGGGACCCCGAGGATCCCGGAGACCGAGATGAGGACGTAAGCCCCGGTGAGAACCCAGATCGGGACGGGAAGCAGGAAGTAGAGGTAGACCCGGAGACCGGGGTTGAGCACCGTGAGCACGCCCATGATCGCGAGCGCGGCCCCGCTCGCGCCGAGGGCGGGGGTCGGGTTTCCTTGGAGGATCGCCAGCCCCAGATAGCCCAGCCCGGCGAGGATCCCGCTGCCGAGGAAGAGCAGCGTGAAGTCCCGCGACCCGATGTACTCCTCGACCAATCGGCCGAAGAAGTAGATCACGATGCCGTTGAAGAGGATGTGGGTGAGCCCGGAGTGGGCGAAGACCGAGGTGACCCAGGTCCAGACGTAGAAGGGGTGCTGCGGCGAGACGGTGAACACCGCGTTCCAGAGGCTCGAACCGACGGGGATCCCGATGACCGGGAAGACGAGGTTCTGGAAGCCGAACGTGATGAACATCAGCCCGAGGAAGACGTAGGTCATGTTCCCGCGGAAGTAGCCCATCGGGCCGCCGGTGGCGGTGAGGTCCGAGAACCGTCCGCCCGAGCGCGTCCCCGAGTCGTCGACGCTCCCGTCGAAGCCGCTGTCGAAGATGCCCGACGGGTCGTTCCAGTCGTCGAGCCCCGTGCAGTCGTGGGCCTCCGGGAGCCGGTGTTCGCCGCAGAACGTGCCGCCGCAGTGTCGGCAGTGGTACGGCATGTTCTCGCTTCGCCCACACGCGTCACACGTCGCCATTGGTCGTGATGGGGGTCGATGCCACAAGTCGGTTTTGGGTTCCCGAGCGGAGCCGACGGTACACCGACCGCTCCGGCAGGTCGAACGTTCCCGTGCCCGTCGAAGGGTTGGGACGAGACCCCGCGGCCGGGCCGACCGTCGAAACGCCTTTCGCCCGGTGAATCCAACCGCCGAACAGACGATGTTCCCCGAACCGAGACCCGGACGACGGCTCCGCCGTCCGTCGAACGGGGGTCAGCGATGAAGTCCTACGAACGAAAACAGCTCCTCGCGCGGATCGACCGCGAGGGCGCGACGATCGGGGCGTCGATCCCGGAGACCATCACCGTCGAGGGCGAGCTGCTCGAACTCCGGGCGTTCGTCTTCGAGGCGCGCTCGCGCGAGTCGGTCCCCGCCGAGGACCGCGAGGAGATCGAGCTGGCCAAGCGAAACCTCCGGCGCGAACGGATCGCCCGACGCGACCGGATCGAGGAGGGCGACATTTCGAGGGAACGGGACGAGGAACTCGCCGAGAGCATCATCGGGATCGACCGCGCGCTCCACGCGCTCTCGGACCTCGGCACCGCCGACATCGAGGCCGAAGCCGAGGCGCAGGAACGCGCCGACCGGAAGCGCTGGGTGTCGTTCCTCCAGCAGGCGCTCGGGAACGAGTCGGGTGGGCAACGCGCCGGAGGCCGCCGATGACCGGGGGGAACCGATGAGCCGCAACGACGAGGTCGCCGACCGGTTCGAGGAGTTCGCCGACCGGCTCGAAGCCACGGGAGTGGAGTACAAACCCCAGTCCTACCGCCGGGCGGCCGAGAACATCCGGGCCCATCCCGGAGCGATCGAATCGCTCGCCGCCGAGAGCCAGGACGCGGTCGAGGAGATCGAGGGTGTCGGCGACGCGCTCTCCTCGAAGATGGTCGAGTACGTCGAGACGGGCGAGATCGAGGAGTTGGAGGAGCTTCGGGCGGAGCTACCGGTCGAAATGGCGGCGCTGACCCGCGTCGAGGGCGTCGGGCCGAAGACGGTGGGCACCCTCTACGAGGAACTCGGGGTCGAGGACCTCGACGACCTCGAAGCCGCCGCGGAGGCGGAACGCATTCAGGAGGTCGAGGGGTTCGGCGCGAAGACCGAGGAGAACATCCTGTCGGGGATCGCGTTCGCACGGCAGGCGAGCCAGCGGTCGTTGCTCGGCGACGCACGGCCGGTCGGCGAGGACCTCAAGGAGTACGTCATGGGATCGGAGGCCGTGGCGGAGTGCGAACTCGCGGGCTCGCTCCGGCGGTGGCGCGAGACCATCGGCGACGTCGATCTGCTGGTGGCGAGCGAGGACCCCGAACCCGTGATCGAGCGGTTCGTCGACTGGGAACGCGCCGAGCGCGTCATCGAGTCGGGGACGACGAAGGCGAGCCTCCGGGCCAACGGGGTTCGGGTGGACCTTCGCGTGGTGGTCCCCGAGGAGTTCGGCGGCGCGCTCCAGTACTTCACCGGGAGTCGCGACCACAACATCGGGTTTCGAAACCGCGCGATCGACCGGGACCTGAAGGTGAACGAGTACGGCGTGTTCGACGTCTCCGAGCTCGGCTCGGATGGCTCGTCGGACGCGTCCGACGGCGTCAGTGAAATCGAGGACGTCGAAACGGGCCAGCGCGTCGGCGAGCGGGTCGCGGGCGAGACCGAGTCCGGAGTTTACGAGGCGGTCGGCCTCCCGTGGGTCCCGCCCGAACTCCGTGAGGACAGCGGCGAGCTCGCCGCCGCCGCGGACGGCGACCTGCCCGACCTCCTCGAAGAGCGCGAGATTCGGGGCGACCTCCACACCCACACCGACGCCTCGGACGGAAAGGCGACCATCGAGGAGATGGTCGCGGGGGCGACCGAGTTCGGTCACGACTACCTCGCGATAACCGACCACGCGAGCGGGCCGGGGGTCGTCGCCGACACCGGCGTCGAAGACGACGACCTCCTCGACCACGCGGACGCGATCCGGGAGGTCGGGGAGTCGGCGGCTATCGACGTGTTCGCGGGTGTGGAGGCCAACATCGATGCCGAGGGCGCGATCTCGGTCCGCGACGACGTCCTCGAAACCCTCGACGTCGTGGTCGCCTCGCCCCACAGCGGGCTCGACGGCGACGGTACCGAGCGGATCGTCACGGCGATCGAGCATCCGGAAGTCGACATCGTCGGCCACCCGACCGGGCGCTACCTCAACCAGCGTGCGGGGCTCGACCTCGATTTCGAGGCGGTCGCCGACGCGGCCGCGGAGAACGGCGTCGCGCTCGAAGTCAACGCGAACCCCCGTCGACTCGACCTCTCGGGCGGGGCGGTCCGGACCGCCATCGAGGCCGGCGCGACGATAGTCGTCGACACCGACGCCCACCGGCCGGCGAGCTACGACCTCGTGCGGTACGGCATCCACACCGCCCGACGCGGCTGGGCCGAGACGGACGACGTGCTCAACGCGCGGGACGTCGAGAGACTGCGGGCGTTTCTCGCCGAGTGAAGCTCCTGCTCGACGCGATGTGCGGCGGACTGCGGGCCTACCTCCGGCTGTGTGGGCACGACACGGCGTACGCGCTCGACCGCGGTGTCGAGGACGACGACCGTCTCCGTGTCCTCGCCCGGCGAGAGGACCGGACGCTCGTGACGCGGGACAGGGAGCTCGCGGCACGAACCGAGCGCTCGGTGTTGCTCACCGCACGCGAGGTGGCCGACCAGCTCCGCGAACTCGCCGAAGTCGGGATCTCCCTCGACATCGCCGACGACCCGGCGTACTGCGGGCGGTGCAACGGCTCGCTCGACGTGATGGCGGAGACCGACTCTACCCCGGCGTACGCACCCGACCCCGCGGACCAGCGGGTGTGGCGGTGTGTCGACTGTGGGCAGTGCTTCTGGAAGGGGAGTCACTGGCGCGAGATGCGGGACAGACTCGCGGCCGTCCCGCGCGAGGACGGTTAAAACGGGGCGTCGCTGGTCGTCTCATCGGTCGTCTCCGTGGCTTCGAGGGACCGTTCGTCGTGCCACGCGGTGAGCCCGCCGGCGAGGCTCTCGACGCGGCCCTCGACGGCCGCCGAGGACTGGAGGAGCTGCATCGCCTGGCGGCTGGAGATCCCCTTCGGGCAGACGGTCACGACGCGCTCGGCGTCGGCGAACTCCTCGGCCCGCCGGGGGATCTGGTCGAACGGCACGTTCTCGCTCCCCGGGATGTGGCCGCGGTCGAACGCGCTCGGGGAACGGATGTCGACGACGCGAACCTCGTCGTCGGTTTCGAGCAGGTCGTCGAGCTCCGTGGGCGTGATCTCGTCGTCGTCGGCGTTCACGTCCCGAGTAGCGGTCTCGTGCGAATAAACCCGGTGTTCGGTGCCCGGTGCCGGTGTCGATCCCCTTAGCGGCTCGTTCGAGTTATCGTATTCAATCACCACCGCCGCCGAACAGCGCCCGGAGGGTTCTTACCAGGTCGAGGAGATTTTCGAGGGTTCTGTCGATGCTACGGATGAGGCCGTTCAGCCAGTCGAGCTGCAGGACGGTGGCCTCCACACCGGACGCCACGTGGAGCGACGCGGCCAGTTCTACGTTCGTCGTGGCGACGGCGACCACGACGACGGTCGCCATGCCGACCATCGCGAGAGCGGGGTTCATCTGTCGGGCCTTTCGTCTCGTCCCGTATGTACTTCTCGGCAGCATTCGCCGGGAACGGTGCGAGCGCGCCGGTGGGCGTGCCCGATGGCGCGACCGGAACCGTCCTCGTTCGCTACAGCAGCCCCTCCTCGCTCGCCAGCAGCAGTCCCTCGATGGTGGCGTCGTTCGCGGGTTCGGTTCGGGCGACGTCGAGCGCCTCGTCGACCGGGAGCGACGTCACGGTCAAGAACTCGTTCTCGTCGAGGTCGCGGTCGGTCGGCGTGAGACCCTCGGCGAACACCACGGCGCGGCGGTGGCGGAGCACGCCGGTGGCGACCCAGTAGTCCTCGAGCAGTGAGACACCCGAGGGTTCGTAGCCGGTCTCCTCGCGGAGTTCGCGCGCGCCGGCCGTCGTCGCGGACTCGCCGTCCTCGACGATGCCGGCGGGGAGTTCGAGACACTGCTCGCCGATCGCGGGGCGGTACTGGTCGACCATCACCAGCTCGTCGTCGGCGAGCGCCACCACCACGACCGCCGCCGGGAGCTCGGCCCAGTAGTACTTCTTCTCGCTGCCGTCGGGCTGCTCGACCAGGTCGTAGCCCCCGGTGTACCAGCCCGTCTCGTACTCGGCGACCGATTCGATGACGCGCCAGTCGTGGGTCGAGTCCGCGGGGTCGTTCATACCGCCCCTCCATCCGCCGAGCGCTAAACGGTGGCGTTCCCGGGGATGCTATTAGCAATCGAGTTCGGGACCGAGACCGTCAGTAGACGGCGTAGAGGAGGAGGTAGACCACGATCCCGAGCGTGAACGAGACCAGCCAGAGCGAGGCGGCGACGCGACCCACGCGGGGGTGGTTCGTCGCCGGGAGCTCGGCCACGTCGTGGGTCAGCGCGAGCAGGAGGACGTAGTAGAGCAGCGGGATACAGACGATGGCGAGCAGGATGTGGATCCCGAGCACCGGCAGGTAGACGAACTGGTACACCGAGTCGGGACCGGGGAACGGTGACGGGCCGACGAGCGAGACCCGATAGAGGTAGAGCACGAGGAACGCCACGAACAGCCCGACCGTGACCAGCATCAGGCGTCGGTGTCGGTCGACTGCGCCGCGTCGGATCGCGCGCCAGCCGACGACGATGGTGCCGATGGCGACCGCGCTGAGGACGGCGTTCACGTGTGGAATGGCGGCGATGACCGCCTCGGGCGGGGTCGGGGCGACCGCCTCGAAGACACCGAGGACCGCCCCGAAGACCAGGGCGAGCGATACCACCGAGAGAACACCCGTCACCGCCGGAACGTGGTCGCGGGTTCGAAACGCCATGCCGGTACCAGCAGTCGGGAGGATTTGTAGCTACTCATCCCGCACGAAATCGCCGAACTCCGTCTGCCCGTCGCGGCGTGTTCGCGACCCGGTCGTGGGTTCGGGATCCCCAGCGGAAGCGTGGTCGACGCCACCGTCGGCGCGACCGGGTTCGGTCCCTCGGGCCTCGAACCCGTCGAGGCTCGCCTGCTCGCCCGAAGCGAACGAGAGGTTCGAGACCCGAACCCCGAGCTTCCTGACCTCGGCCCCGCGGAACTCGCCGAGGAGGTCGAACGCCACCTCGCGAACGAGGTCGGCGTCGGCCACGGGCCCCGGCAGCGAGCGCGCCCGGGTGTTGACGTCGAACGGCGGCGTCACGACCTTGATACCGATGGTTCGATAGAGCGCGTTCTCGCGCTCGGCGCGCTCGGCGACGGCGGTCGCGAGCCGCCGCACCCGCTCGCGTTTCGCGTCCGCCTCGTCGGTGGCCTCGGTGAACGCCGACTCGCGCGAGAGGCTCTTGGGTCGGCCGACCGGCGTCACCGACCGTGTGTCCTCGCCGCGGGCGAACCGTCGGATCTCCCGGCCGCGCTCGCCGAACTTCGTGTCGAGGTCGGTCGTCGGGGTCGCCGCGAGGTCGCCCGCGGTCTCGATCCCCATCCCGCGGAGTTCGCGCGCCGTCACGGGTCCCACTCCATACACCGTCTCGACGTCGAGCGGTGCGAGGAAGCCCGCGACCTCGCCCGGCGGAATCGGCACGAGACCATCGGGTTTCTCGTGGTCGGCGGCGACCTTCGCCGCGCTCATGTTCGGCGCGACTCCGACGCTCGCGACCACGCCGACCTCTCGCTCGATCCGCTGTTTGACGTGCCGGGCGTAACCCTCGGCGATCGTTCGGCCGTCGACGCGCTGCCACGAGGTCCGCTCGGTGACGTCGAGCGCCGCCTCGTCGATGCTCACCTCACGGACGACGTCGGCGCAGTCGTGGAGGATCTCCCTGACTTCCTCGCTCACCGACTGGTAGTAGTCCAGATCGACCGGTCGGTAGTGGCCAACCGCTTCGTCCGGGTCCGTCGAGCTCTCGGCGCGCGGGAGGCGTTCGAGCGCGGTCGAGATGGGCTGGGCGCTCTCGATTCCATGCGATCGGGCCTCGTAGCTCGCGGTGGCGACCGCGCCGTGGGTTTCGCCGTCCTCGTAGCCCATCCCGACCACCACGGGCTCGCCGTCGAGCGAGGGCTCGCGGCGGCGCTCGCAGGCGGCGTAGAAGCAATCCATATCGACGTGGAAGACGATCGAAGCATCGCCGTCGGCGACACCCGGCAGGCGCGCCTCCCCGCGCTCGGCCATACCGAACCGACGCCGCTCGACACTATGAGCTTTGGCACCCTCGCTTCGTGTGTCACCGTTCGGAACGGTCCCCACCATGTGGCACCGACACAAAACTTATTACGAATAGGTAATTAGGTTGAACTATGTCTGACGCCGTTTCAGCCCAGTCCCGCCCCTTCCGACGGATCCGCCGTGCGCTCTCGCTGGCTTACACGCCCGAGGAGAGCAACACCGGTCGTATCGAGAAACGATAGCTCGCGAAACGACGGCATTGCTGGAGGACGGCTTTTCGGTGATGATTCGAGTCGGAAAGCGAATGGGGTCGGAGAGATTTGAACCACGGTCGTTTCGCTCGCTGGCTCACGGCTTCGCCGTTCACCCTCCGAGACGCTCACTTCGTTCGCGTCTCGCTCCACTCGCGTCACTCCCTGATTCAAATCCTCCGCATTCCATGCTCGCGGCTCGCGGGATTGCTCGCCGCGAGAAGTGGGGTCGGAGGGATTCGTGAACCTCCGTCTGGACTCGAAAGAAAGGGGCGCACACCCTGCTCGTCCCTCCTGCGGTGGGAACAAGATGACGCCAAACATTACACCGCAACAAGCTGTTGACGACTTCAACAGTGAACGAAAAGGCGAAGTGGCACACTCAACGTGGCGAAACTACCAGTATCCACTGAATCAATTCATTGAGTTCTGCAATGACAAGGAGATAGAGTACGTCAATGAACTGTCTGGGTACGATCTTAAACAGTTCAAACTGCACCGCAAAGACAGCGGCATAAAGACGGTTACACTGAAGAACAACCTTTCTTCTCTCCGGGTGTTTCTCAACTGGTGCGTCCAAGCAGGCTTGGTTGAGCCGGAACTCCCAGAGATGGTACAGTTGCCGAAGCTCACAGAAGGCGATGTTGTGAGTGATGATATGATCGAACTCGATATGGTTGAGGATATACTGGACTACTTCTACAAATTCGAGTACGCCAAACGCCAGCACGCCATGTTTCAGCTGCTCTGGCACACTGGTATCCGAATGGGTACTCTGCGAGCAATAGATGAAGGCGACTATTACAGCAGAGGACAGTTTATCGAGCTACATCATAGACCTAAGACGGGAACCCCGCTGAAGAATGGCAACAAAGCCGAACGCCAGATACAGATTGATGACGACACTGCCACCGTTATTGACGACTATATCGAGGTTCACCGAGAGGTTGTGACTGACGACCATGGAAGAGAGCCGCTGTTCACAACCCCATACGGTCGAGTTTCTCAAAACCGCATTCGAAAAGAGGTTTACAAAGTCACTCGACCTTGCCATATCTCCAACGAGTGTCCCCACGACAGAGATATTGCTACTTGTGAAGGGAACATGAGCAAGCAGGCTTCTCGCTGTCCGTCTTCGATAAGCCCGCATCCGATCCGCAGAGCAGCTATCACCTACCATCTAAACCGAGACTGGCCGAAAGACAAACTCTCTGAACGTGCAAACGTAAGCCGGGAAGTTCTTGATCGGCACTACGACGCACGAACTAAAGAAGAACGGCGGATTAACAGGAAACAGTATCTCAATAATCTCTGACTTGACATATAAGATTTTGTATTGTTAACAATCTCTCTATTTCTCCGGCGGGAAGCGCGGCAATAGTACCGTCCCCACCAGTAGTACTCCACACTGCCGACGGTGGCCCATAGTATGTCTTGATGGCGGGAAATCGTTAGACTGTATGAGGCACACAGATGTATCTGGTACTGGTAGGAGGCAACAGTAAGAGAGCCACAGACCGCAGTAATCACACCATCAGCACCTATCAGCAACAGACAGCACCGCAGTAGTAACAATCATGCCGCAATGAGTGTAGCTGGCCTTCTCGCCCTACATACAACCATATTACACACATACAACCATATTACAAACACAGCAACAGCAGACAGCACCGCAGCGAGCGACCGCGCGAGGGACGAATTCGATATTCCGAGAAAGGAGTTGTGAGACGTCTTGAGAGGAAATAAGATACATACCACTCGGGTAGTGCTGAAGACGATCTCTCGGTCAATTGACGACCTTCTTAGCCAAATCTACCCCCAGATACTCGGTGGCCACCGTAATCTATGCCTTCGCCTGATTGGAGATGACAGATGAGTACCAGTAAATGACAGAGTAACGATATTAAAGTAACCCCGTTAATTCTTCCAATATGGCTATAGTATAAGTAGAGGAATATTTATGTCGGCGTGAATAGAGTGGTGACTAACAGCTTCACAGATTGGATGGAGATGAGACGAGAAGCACCCCGGAAACCTAACCTGTAATAATTCCGTTGTGGTAGCGATTGAGGCCCTTTGTGGCCGATTGAGCGTCAGCGGTTGGGTTGCGGTAGTGGATTGTGCCGCGCGGCGGCGTTCTCGCGTTACCGACATTTTGTAGCGGTTGCGTTGTGGCCATTGCCGCCGTTCTGCTACCTCCTGTTGAGCGGAGCGACCCTTAGTGGTTGCGGAGCGGTTGCAGTTAGACTAATTGCGGTCAGTATCCCACTCAACTTCTCCAGGACCGCTTCACTCTACACTACATAAAACCGCTTAAATAACCCCCCTCTTCCTCATCAAGTTATCCTACACAACCGGACTACGTCGCAATTTCTGGATTGTATTCGCGATCTGTTGGGCATCCAAATCAAAGTAGTCAGCAATTTCGCTAAACAAGTCGTCGTTTTTCTCGGGTTTTGCAGTAGGGTGGTAGTATCGTTCCGTGCATCGGTCGTCATCATCGACAACAATTTGACAGATGCATATTGCCAGCATCTCCAACCCGCCAACGTTACTGAACCTTTGGCCATTTGCTCGATTCATGAGTTTTTTCGCACGTTTCCTTTGATGTTTTGACAGTTGTAATTGAAGGGCTACCACTTCAATCAGGTCATCTTTCATATTATGGGTTACCTGACGCTGGTCACGCCATACGCCATTCCAACCAGAATTCTGTGACCAAAGACGCTTATACCAATAGCGGAATGACTCTTGTCTCCCACCAAGCCGATTCCCTTTTGGAGCCTCTTTTGCATGGAATTTCGTCTGATTATTTGCCTCTGCAAGTGTGTTTCGTAGATACTGCGTGCTTGGGGCTGTTGAACTCATGAATATACTGAAGAGACGGATAAATCTGGTACGCAATTTGCTGAAGTGCAGAAAATGACCAGCAGTGGCCATTTACCCTCGATCTGCGAAAAGCAACCAGAGCTATTCTCTTCATTATAAAATACGATTTCCAGAGGCATATGCTCTTTGGATTGTCCTCGGAAAAGGAGCTGAAACCACTGTAAAAACTTCACTCTGAAGCTCTGTAACGTGCGTGGATTTGAGACGGACGCGCATCCTTTATAACCTACCTGTTCATTCGCGTAATTGCCACAAGTCAACTGGACCCTGCTTGACCTGCGGGGGAACTAACCTTGTGGCCAGTACCCTCATGGCCAACGAAAGCCCCAGCGATAGTGACGACGACGAACAGCCAGATGAACGAGAAGCAGTCAAGTGGACTATGAGGTTTGTAGCCGTCGCCAGACTGATCCTTTCGATTATAGATTTAGCTCAAGATTAGTAGACTGGCCCCGATAGTACATCGGGACCCTGCTTGACCTGCATGAGAGGGTCTGGTAGCAGATATTATAAAGGGTTTGCTTCAGCGGATAGCCCTTCGAGGGTCCAGTACGATTTGCGGTCCTTTCCAGTGGCGGTTCGGTTCTGGCGGTCGCCAGCGGCTCGATGCGGTGCTGGCAGAGTCACTAATCGGCGTTGCAGCGAAGAGGGATGTCCATCAGTTTCACACCGTTGGTCTAATCCTCGGATTTATTGTTTAGTATCCATCCCCAATCGTATTCGGTTTCAGGGGGTTCGCCTTCGTAGTACCAGTTCCGCCGCCATCTATGAAGTCGATAAGCGGCGTAACCCAGCCAAATCGGAGCCAGAATCACGATTGGTAGTATGACGACTTCAGACCAGTCCGACGTTGTGAGCATAGACGCCAGCCCGAGAATGAACCCAATTGGCCCACTTGTGAAACCATCGATAATAAGAGACAACGACAACAACGCTGGAGCCAGTGATAAGATTGCTAAGACGGCGATTGCTGCTGTCCACAATTTCCCCCAGAAATTAATCAATAACCGCGTGTTTCGCTGTCGTTGTTGGTCTGCTTCAAGCCCTTTGTTTGGCATGGTGTTAGAGGAATGTTTTCCGAATACCAGTCTCTGTCTGAATGATTCTATATTGCATTCGTATATACCTTAGGGAGAAATAACCTTCCAGGAGCCGACGGCTGCTGTGCGGTTGTTGGTCGAGAGATTGTATCTGGAGCTACCCGAATGCACCGGAGACTTCGGCGTGAATCGTGGCGTCGGAGTGGTGGCCGAGGTAATGGTCTTTGAAGGTGCGGTAATTCTCCCATCCACCGAGTTCCATAACCACGGTCGGCCCGGTCCCAGAATCCAGTAGGACCATCGCCCAGCTACGCCGGAGGTCGTGGGGTGTGACCTTCGAGTAGGCGCTTTCCTCGGTCACAGAGGCAGCATGATCCCCGGCACGGGCTACCCAGCGCTGAATGGTCCTCCGGTTCCGGTCAATGAAGAGATCGTCGTCAGCTACGCCGTAGGCCCGCTGATACGTCCGTAGTTGATCGGCCAGCCGGGGTGGAATGACTGTCTCCCTGTCGCCAGTCTTGCCGTCGGAAACCCGGAGCTTAGTCAGCTGACCCTCTTCGATCTCGGCCATGGTAATGTCGCCGGGGGTTACGGTCAGCATTTCAGCCGTCCGAAGCCCGCACTGACCCATGAGGCGGAGCGCAAGCTCTTTTTCGAGGTTATCGTCCAGTGCGTCAGCCCCGCCGGAGTAGGACCCAAACAGTGCCGCAAGTTCGTCCCTGCTCATCCATACCCGCTGACCGTCGTCGGCGTCGTGGTCTTCTACCTGCATTGTCTTGTCTTATCTATACACAAATGAGACACTAATAGCTTCCGATGGCCCATAAACAGCCCTATACGGCAGATTCAAGGCTTCCAGACCGGCGAGAAGGGACCAGAACCGGCTACGATTGTCGCATTCCATAACGGAGTGCGTTATAGAAAAATTAGGTTGACATTTCCTCACGCTACGAACTATTCGGTCCAGCATAGTAGGCAAGTAGTGTACCACATACAAGGAATAGGCATCCCGCCGCCCAACTAACGATGTACGGTACTGGAGTACCCTTTCCAGGGCTGTCTGACATCATCTGAAAGGAGAGTATCGGCGCACCACTCTGGTAGTTAGAAACAACTATGATGAGACCAGCAAGTGCGAGAAAAGCACCGATCCTACGTTTATTGTCCATATCAGACGTGACTTCCCCTTGAATATATTACTACCTGTGATTTGTCGGGAAACATAGGAGGGTGCGGCGTTGGTTGAATTAGTTGATATCTATCGATTGGCCAGCATGAAACCTCTCACGGGTGAACGGCCCGAGAACCTGTACAAGATACTGGCAGGGGGGATTGTCAGGTAGGTCCCACCCGGTTTTTACACGAGATCTCTTCCATGACCTACACAATAAGTCGGTTGGCTCGATGGTGAGCCGATTTTGATCTGGATTAAGGGGGGTTTCCCCTGTTCTCTGGCAGTTATAGATCTGATTTCAGAAGCAGCGGCATATCACATAACTGAAGGTAATATCTCTTGGAGCGTCCAGGAGCAAATCTGGGAAGTTTCCGGTTGCAATCTGCCAGTCATACGCCTATTTTAGAATGTGGCTCTTGTGGGATAACCGTTAGTAATATCATTAGGATCCATCCCAGCTTTGAGATAGATTGTCAGCGGTCACAGTGCGGTCGGCGGAGACAGCTGGCAGCGGCGGCGGGGCTTCCCGTCGAATGAACAACCCTGTTTAGACGACTGAAGTACCGAGCAACTGGTTCGATCAGAAGACTTCCAGATACTCTTCGATGACCTCGCGTTCCTCGTCAGTGAGGTCAAACAGGTCATACACCAGTTCGTCAATTTCAGCTTCCAGTGCTTCAATATCCGTCGCTTCGACTGTCGCCCTATCGTCTTCCAGTTCCGCGAGAAGGGCCGTCACATCCTCGTCACGACGCGGAATCGGGATGGACATTTCTTCACCACTCTTGACGTTACGACCATCCACAGCGGCGTGTACGTACCTCGCGCGGTCCTCGCTCTCCATGCGTGGATCAGTGATGCTGTCCGAGCGTCCGGCTTCGACTGCGAAGCCACCATCTTCGCGTCGTTCCATGCTGGCGTTCACTGGATAACGACGGGTTTGCCACTCGTATTCGATGCCTTCCAGTTCGCCAGAGAAGTTACCAAGATAGGCTTCAGGGAAACGATCTGTCTTGCTATTGAGATCGATAGTATCTACGATTTCTTGCGCTTTTTCATGTATTTGGGAGAGTTCATCTCTTGGCTCTGTGATACAAGGAATCGGATTCACATATTGTGCTCTGTACTCGTAAAATCCTCCTCGTTTCACAGTAGAAATATGTTTGAAGTAGAACTCAAGAGGTTTGGAATTCAGCTGGGACGCGATCTCTTCAGTAATGGGTTGATATTCTTCAGTTAGAAGTGCTGCGTATGCTGTTTTGAAATACCAGGTACCCTCTCTATCCAGCATGAACGATGGTTTGTCTGTAATGTGAGCGAAGATGGTCTTTGGCTGCTCGAACTTCTCTAAGTTTCTCGGATAAGCAAACTCCCACCACTGTTCACTGTCTTCCCATCTCCCGCCCTGTCTGCTACGCAGCTCATTCTCGTGTGCTGTGAGGTAATCCCACGTGGAGGGATATTCCTCTTTCATACTCTCTTTAGAGATCAGTTGCTCCCCTCGGGTACCCTCGTCAAATGCTGAATATGGAAGAATTACGTGATTGCCTGACCATTCACAGCGCCATCGCTGAATGTCGCTCCCACTAAGCCACGGTCGGAGTAGGTCGGTTTCGATTTCGTATTCGGTATTTCCACCACTCGGAACAACAGTTACAACCTCGCCTGAATCACTTGATTTGACTTGGTTGGCATCCAACACATCCACTACATAGACAGTGTTTGCGCCTGTTGTTGGTCCTGGAAAAATGGCATCAGTGATTTCGGACATAACCGCATCACCAGATGACTCCATCTTATCAAATGTGGACTGCTCTTCTGGCGGCATGAAGGTCCAATAGTCAGTCGTTAGACGATTCTGAACCGTGTCAAAAACATCTATGAACTCATCGCTGTACCGAGATTGATCTCGGTGCTGTTCAATGGACTCTACAATCTCGCCGCCCATTCGATTGCCTTCTTCGTCCTCTATCGCCGGACGAACCCGAATATTTTTTATTTCGTTAGTTATACGTGCCTGTTCATCTGTTTCGGACTGTAGCAGTACAATTGCTGGGTAGTTTACTGCATCAGAGAATATACCGGAATCCCTGAAGTCACAAATTTCCTTGATCGCTGTGTTTTCCAAAATTACCTCGCGGACGCCCTTCCCGTAGTCAGTAACCATGAACTGATTCGGCGTGATTAGCCCGAGTTTTCCAGAATCGTCAACCAACCAGTCTATGCTCCGTTCATAGAATGGACAATATAAGTCAAATTGCCCTTTAGCGGAACTATATAGTTCCTTAATGTACTCCTTCTGCTGACTCGGGATCTTCTGAACATCAACATATGGTGGGTTCCCAACCACGTATTCATAGTCCATGTAGTTCTTTACCACGAGCGCCAGCACACTGTCCTCAAACATCTTGAAGAGTCGCCCGTCGCCGTGGTCTTCTTTGAGATACTCAACAGTGCCGAGAATGTCGTTCACGTAGGGCGTGAAGAACTCCTCAATGCCGTCGTACTCTCGGGTCGTGTATCGTCCTACAGCACGCTCAAGACCCCCGAGATACTCGTATTCGCTCTCGCCCATATGCGCTTTCGCCACGTCGAGAACGCCCTGCAACGCCGCGAAATACTCTCCGAAGTTGCTCACACCCGTGTTCAATTGGATCGTGTCGAACAGCGGCATTCGCACACGCTGAACGAGGAAGTCCCCTTCTCGCTCCACGTCCTCGTCTTCGTCAACCTCCACTGGAAGCGGCACGGGGATCTTCACATCTTGGTTGTCCTCGGTCATCGCATCGAAGGTTATCTGACGTTGTCCGGATTCACCGATATCAATACCTGTACTCTTACGCTCATTCCGAAGTGTATCAGTGCGGAAGATGGGCAGGCGGCGGATGGTGAACTCCGGGTTCTCGCGTTTTGCCTCTCGATATTCGGGCAGGATAGCCACCATGAACCGGATCTGTGCCATCAGTACCGCAAACGGGTGGATATCCAGTCCTACAATATTCGGGCGAGAACAGAGGTCAACCAGCTCCTCTTCCCAGTCAGGGTTATCGTCGTAGCGACGCACGTCGTCCAGATACCGATTCACAGCTTCGACGAGGAACGTCCCCGAACCACACGAGGGGTCGATCAGTCGTTCACTGGAGATGCCCCTCTCGTACTCCACACCATCCATAATGTAGTCGATCACTGGCTGTGGTGTGTAGAACTCCCCGAGTGCCTTGCGCGTCTCCGGGTCGAAATACCGCTGATATAGGTCGCCAAGGGGATCGCCTTCGATACGTGCGAAGTCGAATTTGAGCACCGAAAACGCGACGTGTGCCACGGCTCGGCTGAAGCGTTCCCGCGTAGCCTGACTGACGGTGCTGATGTTGCTTCCCTCGCGTGCGACATCCCGAAAGAGGTTGTATGAGTCGGCGTGACCACGGGACAGCTCCTCCTGATACGCTTCTGTCCACCAGACAAAGATGTCGTCCTCAAACAGGCTCTCAACCAGCCGTTCTCGCATATCCTCCATCAAACCGTTGATAGCCACGGGGTAGGCGTCAAGATCGATACTGTCGCTGAACCCACGTAACTCTCCGAAGTATCGCTGGAGGCCCCAGTTCTGCGGGAAGAAGTCGTGGTCCTCACAGGCTTTCGCAAGCAACAGTCGTGCGAGCAGGGCGTGGCCGCTCTCCAGACAGAACATGAAGTCACGAAGTGACTGTTTCCCGTCGATGAACGGCTCCCACGAGTTCGGAACCTCGTCGGGTTCGCTGGCGTAGCTCGCTTCCCAGAAGTCGTAAGCCCCCTTGACGAACTTGGCCTCTTCATCGTCGCGGAGTTCTCGCAGGAGGTCAACCGAGGCGGTCACGAGATTCGCAAACGGACTGTCCGCTTCCAGCCGGAAGGTGTCGAAGAAGTGTTCCCGACCGAGTTCACTATCCAGCGAGACGGGATCGAGGCGGTCCAAGTAGTCCTCAACGCTATCGGGTGCAGTAATGTCCCAGACTGGTTTCTGAAGCGCGTCGTAGAGGCTCCGTGCATCTGACTCGGAAACCTCCAGCAGTGAGAGTTCGAGCAAAGGGGCTTCCTGATTCCGGCGATAGAAGCGCAGCTGCTCGCCGTTCGTCAGTATCCCATAATCCGATTTCAGTGCCTCCAGATAGTGGAATAGTTGGCCGGTGTGTGGCTCCAGATCCCGGCCTGTGGTCTTGAACTCGTAGACAGCCGTGACCGACTCATTATCGTCCAGAGTTACGTAATCAGGCCGTCGATTATCGGGTAACGTCCACTCACTGCGGAGGTCGTGGCCCGACCCCTCGTAGCCGAGCGTACTGAAGAAGTCCTCATCGAGAAATGCGTTCTCCACATCGCGCTCGCTCATATCGTCGGCCATCCGCGAGGCGATACCAGCCAAAACATCGTGAAGGGACGACGAACTCATTATCCGCATGTTTGGTCCCTCGTACAAAAAGATGAGTTATGCTGTGGAGGCGACGAGAAACACCGAGCCATTAGGTTGGTGCCTACAACGGGAGGTTCTCGCTTGGACTACTGTCTGCTTCCTTGCTGGGTAATGGCTTGGAGTAGGTAGGGAGAAAGCGGGAGGAAGAATTAACGAAAATGTTTTATTTTGCTCGGCAATGACGATGCGGGCGGCGGAGATAGCTATTAACGGCAGCAGAGTTTCCCGCCCACGGCCAAAACAGTATTTGACAGAGTGGACTCGCCAAATCAGAGGATTTAGACAATATCCCGTAAGCGGCCAAATATTGGTTTGAACGCTCTAACGTCACCCTCTGATACATCTTCTCCGTCGTCAAGTCTGTCCTTGATTTCTTTAGCGACTCTATTCTTATCCAGGTCGCCAATACCATGCTCCTCAAAAACAGACTCAATGGCTTTCGTGATTTTTGTATCGCTTAATTTTTCATTGGCTATGTACAACTCGTCATCTGATTCAGTCACCTCTATCATATCAAAATCTTCAACTATATCTTCGTAGACCTTGTTAACACAGTCTACATAAAACACTGGAGCAAACATATCTTCTATAACTAAGCCTCGATTGCCTCCTTTTTCTAATAGCACAATGTTATCACTATCGACTGTATGATATTCGTCTTCAATGATGTCTCGCGTATCAATCCCTTCTTGGTCACTATCTAACAGAATTCCATAAGAGATGTTTTCAGAAGCGACCCATTTCGCTGCATCTGGCATACGAGGAGCGCCATCAACTGGCATGATTGATATTTCACTCTTCTCAAGGATATCTTCGTCAACACCCTCAAAGTAGTTCATTAACCCAGTAATTATAAAATAATCAGAACTCCCTTCTACCAATAATTTACGCTTCGATACGAATAATGAGTCACCTAATCCAATACCCAAGGCGGCTCTAAGTGGTTCTAATGCTAACCCTCCAGCCTCATGAAAGTCACCAGTAACCTGTGTCCGTATGTCCTGTCTGTCCTCAACTATTCGAATACGAGAGGGGTGGTCTTTTGATATTAAAAATGGGGAATGAGATGTGTATAGTACTTGCGAGTGATCTGCGATATTCTCCACCGTAGAAACCCAGTTCTTTTTGCCCTGTGGATGAAGCTTCATAGCTGGATCGTCAAATAAAAAGATTTTGTTTCTTAAGTTATTTCCATCTGTTTCAGCCATATACATTAGGAAAAACGAGAAGAACCATTGAAATCCATCGCTTCGCTGTGAGGGTTTTACTGGTTCCCGAAAGACAGATTGTAATTGATCGTCAGCTGAATGCACCTCCAAGTCACTAATGAGAACATTAAAGCAGTTTTCACAAGTGTCGTGATACATTGATATTCCCACTCTTTTCTGTTCCCAGAATTGATTCATATACCGTTGTACCCTTCTTTCGGCGAAATCAAGTCCTCTGATAGAATTTTCTCGCTCCATTTTTCGAAAGCGGTCACCATTGCCACTAATTATATCTCGAATTTGTTTGTGATGAGTCTTGTCAACATCTCGATCAGAGTTCTTGCAGATATTATTAGCGATTGGTTGGATATCGTCAATATATATAATGGACGGAAGGTAATTGTACAAGTGGTTGCTTGGATCTGACGGGTCGTTTCTTGAAAGGTATCTTCGTAGCTGATAGATTTCATCGGACGGTGATCTCTCAACTGAAAACTCATCTATATGATCAATGTCTTCATTCTTGAGTTGTTTTTGTACCGTTCCTAACAAATCCTCGATCTCGTCTATTCTCTCAAGTGGCTTTGTGAGAATTTCCTCAAGGTTTGGAATGGTGTTTTCTTTTATTTTCTTACTACTTTCACCCAAATCGTTGTTTATTAGTACGTGGAGTATATGATCGGTGAGAAATTTAGTATGGTCGTAGATCACCTCGATATAATTCACATCACCACCAAATCTCTCCAGAGATTCGATCTCTATATGGCCATCGTAGTATCGGGTAAGAACCACTTCCCCATCTTTTGCAAACCGATTTAGGAGAGAGTGATCATGCTGACTGATCTTGAAACGTATTGAAATAATTGGAATAGGTTCCTCCCGGCCAACATCCACGCTGTTGGTAACTACACTTGAATCATATTTGTTTTGGTCAGAGAATGACTGTAAGGCTTTTAGAATCGAAGTCTTACCACTTTCGTTTTCACCTATTAATGTGGTGATCTCCTCGTTGATGTTCATCCACCCGGTATCAACTGCAGATCTATAGTTTTGAACTCTGATCTCGTCTATCTCCACTGATTGTTTAAGCGGATGATACACGCTTAAAATTTTTCCCTCTGGAAATCCGCATGACCTAACCCTCATTGTTTTCTATACTATTTTTGATGTGGTTTCGACCCATGTTGAGGGAGGAGGATATCTCTCTTGGTCTTGATATGGAACAGATAGCACAGCTTCGGTAATAAGAAAGAGGCCAACACTGATAGCCTCAATAGTAAGAGAAGTAACATTGTGACTTGAATGGGGTCCTCTGGTGGGCAACGGCCAACGAAAATGTAGGGAGAACGGTGAAGCACACACTCAAAAGTCAACTGCCAGTCTTACAACAGGAAATAGCTGACAATAGGTTGGCACACAATCACGTTTGGCGATTTTTTATATACTGAACTACAAAGCGACGGGAGGCATTGCTACGCGAGTGTTTCTACTATGTCGGTTATGCTGAAAGTGTATCTAAACGTATAGAAATTTATTTACTTTCGGCGCGGTGACTTATGAGAACCGCAAGAGGGCGTCGAGGACCGACCCCGGATCGACCGAAATCATAGATTGAACTCGCAGCAATCTTTATATACAGGTTGCTCACGTATGCGGGTTTCTAATCGGTTGAAAGCAGTATGGGGTCGGAGGGATTTGAACCCCCGATCGACTGATATCTCCGGTGTGCGCCTCGGTCCTCCAGAGGGTCGTCACGGCGGGTGGTGATCAGCCGCCCGCTCTGTATATCAGTCTGGAGTTTCGTCACCGAGCGCGTTGCCTCTGGAGTCAGTCGCCATGCCTGGCTTGGCCACGACCCCGCAGGCGAAGGCAATGCCGGCGCAGGTAAACCCATTTCGGTCTCCTGACGGGCGGCGAGCGCGCGAAATCGCCCCACGACGAGCGGCTTATACGCGATTCGGGCGTGCGAACGGCATGGACTACGAACTCACCGAGGAACCCCCGACGCCGCGCGAGTTCGTCGCACTCCGGCGGGCCGCCGGGATGGGGTCGCGTACTATCGAGGCCGCCGAAGCGGGCCTCGGCAACGAGTGCGTCGCGGTCTCGGTCCGTGCGGACGGCGACCTCGTGGGGATGGGGCGAGTGGTCGGCGACGGCGCGACTGTCTTCCAAGTCGTCGACATCGCGGTCGACCCGGACCACCAGGGCCACGGTCTCGGACGGCGAGTCATGGAGCGCCTCGTCTCGTGGCTCGACACCAACGCGCCGCCCTCCGCCTACGTCAACCTCATCGCGAGCGAACCGGCGTTCTACGAACGGTTCGGGTTCGAGACCTGTGCGCCCACCCTCGTCGGGATGGACCGTCCCTCGGAGTGACGGCCGCTCCAACCGGACTATGGCTGTCGCAGTCGGGAGTTATTCGACCTGATTGAGGCGGTAGTGGGTCACCGACTCGCCGTCGCGGTCGAGCTGTTTTTCGGTGACGGTGCCCTCGGCGACGAGTTCGTCGAGGGCCGCGTCGATGTCGTCGCTGACGAGGCCGGTCGCCACGGCGTCGCCTGCGAGGTCGACGAGCGTGTTCGGCAGCGACGAGAGCTTCTCGTGAATGGTCTCGGGGTCGTCGGTCTCCCCGAAGTCCACGCCCCGGTGGATCTCGGGTTTCGTGTAGGCCTTCTCGGCGTTCTCGGCCAGAAAGGCGAGTATCAGGTCCTTGTCGGTCTCGTAGTCGCCGACGGAGTTGGTTCGCGGTGCGTCCTCGTCGGTGTCGAACTCGCCGTCGTCCCACTCGCGTTCGGTGATCGGCATGGTCGTTCGTATCCGCGTCCGATGCCGTGATAAAAGGGGGTTGTCGCCGTTCCGCGACCGACGGTCACTCGCGGTCGGTGGCACTCCATTCGCATTCCTGGCACTTCTGTCCGGTGACGAACTCCGCGATCGAGGGCATGTAGCCGACTTCGAGGACGTTGCCGCCGCACTCAGGGCAGTCCCGGTCGGCGTCCGCGATGGGTTCGGCGTCCATCACGTCGTCGCCCTCGATGAGTTCAGCGAGGCGTTTGGGGGTGACCATCCGTCCTTCCACGACGCGATTTTCGGCCATGTGAGGGGCTGAGGGGCTGGGGCCCTAAACCCTTACAGCCACGGCGCGCGGTCGGGGCCCACGTCCGACTCGTCCGCCGCCGGATCCGCTGAGTCCGCCGCCGTGTCGTCGTCCGAACCGTCCTCGTCCGGTTCGTCGCGGCTACGGCTGGGATCGAACGCGAGGAGCGTCGTGACCGCGAGCACGGCGAGCGCGAGCGGGGCGTCGCTGGGGACGAGCCCGAGCACCGAGAGGCCGAGCACGCCGAGCGCGACCGCGCTCCCGAAGCGGAAGCGGTCGATGTGCACGGTGTCGTGGAGCCACGGGCTGGCGAGCGCGACCGAGAGCGCGAACGCGACCCCGACGGTCGCCGCGAGCGCGCCGCGGGCCACGAGTTCGAGGTCGGGCGTCACCACGAGGTGGGCGTTCGCGGGGTCGACGCTCGCGACCATGCCGAGGCCGACGATCACCGCGGGGCGGGGGAGGTACTCGCCGACCTGGGCGCTCGCGGTCTTGGCCGCGATCGCGAGGATCACCAGCGCGGCGAAGCGCTCGAAGACCGCGAGGTTCAGCAGGCTCTGTATCGTGGGCGCGAGCGCGGTCTCGACCGCCGCGAGGACGATCACGGGTATACCAACGACGAGCGTCGTCTTGGCGCGTTCGCGGCGCGAGCCGTCCATCTCCGCGAGGACGACCGCGACCGTGGCGCTCCCGCCGAACACCAGCAAGCCGACTTCGAGGATCCCCGTGATGTCGGCGAGCGCGCCCGCCAGTACCAGTGCGGGGAAGATCCCGTCGACCAGTGGAAGGGCGAGAACCGTCGCGAGGAGGCGGGCCGCGCCGCCGACCTGTCGCTCGAGGCGGAGCGCGACCGGGTGTTGGGAGTGGCTCACGGGGAGCGATGGCCCTGCCCCGGGACCGACGGGTGGTGTGAGTCACGTCGCAAGGAGGCCCGGCCGTGCCAGGAACCCGTGACTCGCGTCGCCATGGTGAAAATAGTGTGTGCAGTGGTGGTAAATTTCGCGAAGGGCTCGGCATCGAAAGTCGTCCGACCGACGCGGCACACACTGAGCGGACTGGCGACGTCCATACACTCACTACCGTTGATACAATCATAAACGTTCTGTGAGACGCGGCCACACGAACCGTGGCGATCGATCACCTCGGTCCTCTCGGTCACTGGCGATCTCGATAGCCCGATTCCTGGGACGGTGCGGTTGCGGTGTGGTGCGGTGCGGTCGGCGGTTGGAGCGGTTGGCGCGCGCTCGCGGTCGTGCGCGAACGGACGTGAGCGCCGACTGCGAACACTGTGCGAGGGATGAGCACCGGAGTGAGCGGTGCGAGGTTCGACTGAAAGGAGAACCTCGATTGCGAACGGGGAACGGAGTGACCCGTGAGCGAAGCGAACGAGGAGCGCAGTCGGCTGGGGAGGCGTGTGGCTGTCGCGAGGCGGTGTTGTGCGGGGCGGTAGCGGTGTAGGGAGTGATTGTACCGCGAGCGAGGCCGGGGGCCGAGCGAGCGGGCGCGAGGGTGACTGAAAAGAACCCGACGCGCTTTTGATCCACATTTTGCCAGCGAGCCGAAGGCGAGCGCAGCAAAAGGTGGGGGTTTTGTCCCCTCCCGACCCAGACCCGCCGTGGAAAACGTCACCGACCGCACCAGCAACCCGTTCGGGATGCGCCCGCCCTGCGAGCGGTTCGTGCCGGGCTACGGCGACGCCAACGCGGACTTCCATCTCGTCGGCGACCATCCGGGTGTTCACGGGGGCGTCGAGACGGAGGTGCCGTTCACGAACGCCCCCGGTCGCCGCCTGCTCGGGGTACTCGCGAGCGTCGGCCTGCTCGACGACCCCGAGTCGGACGCGCCCGCGGTCGAGAACCTGTACTGCTCGTACCTCCACCTCTGTGTGGCCGACGGCGAGCCCTCGGCTGACTCCTATCTCGACAACGAACGGTTCTTCGACGCCGAACTCCGCGCCATCGGGGCGCACGTCCTCGTGCCGGTCGGCGAGCGCGCGACCGAGCACGTCGTCGAAACCTACACCGCCCGGACCATCGAGCCGTTGGAGATGGGGGCCCTCCACGCGACCGAGATCCGCGGGAGCGGCTGGCTCGTGATCCCCGTTCGGGACCCGAGCGAGTGGGACGACGACGAAGCCGAACGACTCCGAGAGGCGCTCGAAACCCTGCTCGCGACCGACTACCGCCGCGAGACCGACCTCGGCCGGTTCCTCCCCGGCGAGGACACCTACTTCGTCCGGTAGTGGGTATGGCGGTCAGTCGGCGGTCGAGTCGCCCTCGGCCGTGCGATCCCGGAGTTCGGTGCGTCGGATCTTTCCGGTGACTGTTTTGGGGAGGTCGTCGACGAACGTCACCTCACGGGGGTACTCGTGAGCCGAGAGCTCCTCGCGGACGTGGGTCTTGATCCCCTCTGCGAGGTCGTCGCTCGGGTCGTACCCATCGGCGAGCACGACGTAGGCCTTCACGATGTTGCCGCGCTCGGGGTGGGGTTTGGGCACCACGGCGGCCTCGGCCACTGCGGGATGCTCGCCGAGCGAGGATTCGACCTCGAACGGCCCGATGCGGTAGCCCGACGAGAGGATGACGTCGTCCGCGCGGCCCTCGAACCAGAAGTAGCCGTCCTCGTCTTGGTGGGCGAGGTCACCCGAGCGGTACCACCGCCCGTCCGAACCCTCGACGAAACAGGCCGCGGTCTTCCCAGGGTTGTTCCAGTACTCGGCGAAGAAGCAGGGGAAGTCACCGCGATGGGCGATCTCGCCCGTCTCGCCGGGTGGGAGCACCTCGCCGGTCTCGGGGTCGACGATGGCGGAGTCGATCCCGGGGAGGGGTTTACCCATGCTCCCCGGCCGGATCTCCATCGTCGGATAGTTGTTGATCACCATGTTACCGGTTTCAGTCTGGCCGTAGGTGTCCAGTATCGTGACTCCGAGCGCGTCCTCGGCCCACTCCACGACCCCCGCCGAGAGCGGCTCGCCGATCGAGAGCGCGTGGCGCAGGTCGAGGTCCGCTTCGTCGAGGACGTCCTCGTTGGCCCGGAGCATCCGGTAGGCCGTCGGGACCGAGAACAGTACTGAAATGGGGAATTCGGAGAGCAGGCTGGCCCACTCTTGCGGACTGAACTCGCCCTCGTAGGTGAACTGGCTGGTGCCCCAGAACCACGCCCCGAGGGTGTTGATCGGGCCCGTCAGCCAGCCGAGGTCGGCGGTCGACCAGTAGAGGTCGTCCTCCTGAAGGTCGACCGCGTACCGCTGGGTGGCGGCGACCCCCGCGACCCAGCGGTGTCTGTGGAGCACGCCCTTCGCCAGCCCCGTCGTCCCCGAGGTGTAGTACAGCAGTGCGTCGTCCTCGCCACTGGTCCGCACGGGGTCGTACTCGGTGCTCGCGTCGGCCATCGCACGGTCGTAATCGACGTCGCTCTCGTCGACACCCTCGCCGCGGTCGACCGTGACGACCGTCTCCACCGTGGGGGCATCGGCGAGCGCGCGCTCGACCGTCTCGCGATTTTCGGCGGTCGTCACGACCGCCGTCGCCGCACAGTCGACGAGTCGGTAGGCGATCCCCTCCGGGCCAAAGCGCTCGTTGACCCCGCCGAAGACCGCACCGCGTTTGAGGGTCCCGACGAGCGCGACGTAGTGAGCGGGGATCCGGGGAAGGTAGGTGAACACCCGGTCGCCGCGCCCGATACCTTGGTCCTCGAGGAGGTTCGCGAACCGGTTCGAGCGTTCGGCGAGGTCGTCGAACGTCAGCGTCTCGCGTTCACCCTCGACGCCGGCGTACTCCAGCGCGACCCGGCCCGACCCGTCCGCGTGGCGGTCGCAGACCTCGTGTGCGATGTTGAGTTCGTCGGGGGCGTCCCAGTCGGCGTCGTCGTAGATATCGGTCCACGAGAACGACTCGCGCGCGGCCTCGTAGTCGGGGAGGTTGTGCGTCGCCATCCCCTCGAACTGGGACGGCCCGCTAATTAGGTGTATCTATCATGTCACTCGCACTCGCACCCCCGAATCACGAGAGGGTTTCGACGAGCCCCGAAAGCGCTGCCCGCGGGTCGTCGGCCTTCGCGACGCCGCTCGCGAGCAGGACGCCCTCGGCACCCAGGTCGCCGGCGGCGTCGAGGTCTTCGCCCGTCGAGACCCCCGCGCCGCAGAGCACGTCAACGGACTCGTCGACCGCGTCGGCGGCCGCGACCGCGTCCTCGACGATGTCCGGGTCGGCCTGGCTCACCGAGACGTCGCCGCCGATGAGTTCGGGCGGTTCGACCGCCACCGCGTCGGGGCCGAGCGCCGCCGCCGCGCCGACCTGTTCGGGGTTGTTGGCACAGACGACGGTTTCGAGGCTCGCCCGTTCGGCCGCCGCCACCGCGCCGTCGACGTCGGCGAGCTTCAGCCGTTTCTCGGAGTGGTTGATCAGCGTGCCGACCGCGCCGGCGTCGGCCACCGCCTCGGCGAGCGCGCTGCCGGTGTGGCTACCGTGCTCGACGGGCGAGACGTGCTGGGCCCACGTTTCGACCCCCGTCTCGGCCACGCGTTCGAGATGGGCGGTCTGAGGTGCGACCGCGATACGAACGCCCGACTCGTCGGCGACCTCGTGCGCGACGGTGGCGATCTCGACCGGGTCGGCGGCGTAGGCTTTCAGGTTGACGAGAACGAACATACTAGGTGAACCCGTGCCGCCGATAAAGGTGTTTGCCGATGCGTTTCGGGGAGCCGTTCGCGACCTCAGGAGTCCTTTCGCTGGACCACGTCGCCGAGGGTGTACGCGCCCGTCGAAGCGCCGCCCTCCCACTCGGTGTCGTCGACGCCGCCCTCGGTGAGCGTGATTTCGAGCCGGCGTTCGAGTTTCGACTGGACCGAGTCGCTCGGGAGGCTCGCGCCGCGTTCGAGCTTCCGGATGAGGCTCGCCTTCTCGTTGAGCTCCTTCGCGAGCTCCTCCTGACTCAGACCGGCGCTCTCGCGTGCCGTCCGGATCTGCTCGTCGTAATCCTGGACGATCTCGTCCATGTCGTCGAACATGTCGCGCCGCCGGCCGCCGCCCGACCCGCCGGCGCTCGTGGTCGAGCCCGACCCGTTCGACCCCGAGGAGCCGCCCGAATCGGTCGAGTACTTCGTGGAGGTCCCGCTCGTGGACTGCTGTTCGACCTCGGTGCCGAAGTCCGCACAGTCCCCACAGACGTCGAGCTCCGCGCCCTCTATCTTCACCGTCTTCGGGGAAGATGTCTCCGTACCGCACATCTCACACTGGACCATACCCCGGCAAAGGGAGCCCGCGTGTATAAACCGTCCGTCGCCGCTCCGGCTCACCGATCGGGTGTCGAAAGCGCCGCGAGCGCGTGGTAGCACCGCTGGAGCGCGGTGACGTGGCCGACGACCGCGAGCACCGCGAGCAGCGCGCCGACCAGCGTGACCCCCGCCACCGAGAGGTCGACGACCCCCGAAACGAGCGTGACGAGACCGATCAGCACGAGCCGGTCGGCGCGCCCGAGGAGTCCCCCGTAGACCCGGTCGAGCCCGACGGCCTGGGCCTGGGTGCCGAGATACGAGGTCATGAACACACCCGAGACCGCCACGAGCCCCAGCACCGGTCTGTCGACCCCGAGCGCGAGCCCGATCACGAGCACGATGTCCGCGTATCTATCGAGAACGTGGTCGAGGAAGTCGCCGGCGGGCGAGGCGGTGCCGAGCCGCCGGGCGAGCGCACCGTCGAGGAGGTCGAGCGCGCCGTTGAGCCCCACCAGCACCGCCCCGACGAGGTACCACCGCGCGTCCCCGCCGGCGAGCCAGTAGGCGACGGCCGCCACGGCGGCGAGCACGAACGCGATGGCGCTCACGCCGTTCGGGGTCAGCCCCGCTCTCGCGGCGAGGCCGACGAACGGGTTCAGGAGCCGGTCGGCGGTCGAACGGTACTGGTCGAGGGTCATCGGTGGGTCATGGCTGTGAGCTCAGGGCTGCTCGGCGAGCGAGTCCACGAACGAGACGGTGCCGGCGCTCGGCTCGTGCTCGCCCGCGACGACTCGCTCGATCTCGCTCGCTACCTCTTCGGGGGTTCGATCGGTCGCGTCGATCTCGTAGACCGAATCGAGGCCGTGGCGCTCGACGGCTTCGGCGAGCACCACGTCGAGGGCCTCGCTCTCCCGGTTCTCGGTCACGCTGGCGTCGGACTCGCCGCGCTCGGCCAGCCGCGAGCCGAGGTCGTCGGGATGGCACCGGAGCACGACCACTCGGTCGGCCGGGAGGAGGTGTGCGAGGTGCGATTCGACGAGTTCGGTTCCCTCGGGGTCGCGCTCGTCGAGCCACTCCTCGACCGCGTCGAGGTCGGCGACGAGGCTGTCGCGGGTCTCGTCGGTGCCGGTCGAGAGCTCGTCGTCTCGAATCACGTCGTTGAGGTGGACCACGTCGAGCGCCTCCTCGGAATCGGCTTCGAGCCGGCGCGTCGCGGTCGTCTTCCCCGTTCCGGGGGTCCCAGTAATGACGACCCTCATCCCGTGACCTCGTTCAGAACCGAGACAGCGCGTTCGGTCGATTCGCGAGTGCCACAGGTCACACGAACGCATTCGGGGAGACCGAAGCTCGAACAGTCCCGGACGATGACGCCCTCGCGCTTGGCGGCCTCGGCGACCGCGCTCGCGTCCTCGACGTCGACCAGCACGAAGTTCCCCGCGCTGGGGTAGGTGTGGGCGTCGAGCTCCGTGGTCATGAACTCGCGCGACCACTCGACGGTTTCCGTGGTTCGCTCGACGTGTTCGCGGTCGTCGAGCGCGGCCAGTCCTGCCCGACAGGCGAGCGAGCTCGCCGCGAACGGGGTGTTCACCCGGGTGTAGGCCTCGGCCCACTCCTCGGGTACCAGGGCATAGCCCAGACGGATGCCGGCGAGGCCGTAGGCTTTCGAGAAGGTGCGGAGGACGGCGACGTCGTCGCGGGCGTTCCAACCCTCTCGACCTTCGACCAGCGCGAGCGCGCTCGGGGTGTTCGAAAACTCGCCGTAGGCCTCGTCCACGACCACGAGTGTGTCCTCACCGGTCTCCTCGGCGATGCGCTCGACGTCGGCGAGATCCGCTTCCGTACCGGTGGGGTTGTGCGGGCTGGTGAGGTAGACGATCCGCTCGCCGTCGTACGAATCGAGAATATTCTCCGGAGTTTGAGCGAACCCATCGGATTTTTCGAGCGCGTAGGTCCGGACCTGCCCGTGGTGGTAGCGCGCGGTCATCGCGTAGTAGGCGAAGCCCGGCTCCGAAACCAGCACGGCGTCGCCGGGGTCGAGGAACGCCCGCGAGAGGTAATCGAGCGCGCCGTCGCCGCCGTTGGCGAGCCAGACCTGGGGTGAGGCGACGTCCCAGCGCTCGGCGATCCGTGCCACGAGGTCGGTGTGGACGGACTTCGGGTAGGTGTGGATCGCGCTCGCGGCGTCGCGGATGGCCTCGACGGCGGCCGGGCTCGGTCCGAACGGGTTCTCGTTCGAGGAGAGTTTGACGATCCCCTCGGGGTCGAGCCCGAGTTCGCGGGCGACCTCCTCGCTCCCCCGGCCCGCCGCGTAGACGGCGTGCGCCGAGAGGTCGCGTGGCTGCATACCGGACCCAACGGACGGCGGGGTTTAAGCGTGCTCACACGTCGTCGCGCCGCAGGTGTCAGTCGATCCGTTCGACCTCGATGGGGTCGGCTCTCGCCCGCGCCCGCTCCACTATCTCGGGTCGGGCCGTGAACGCAACCGTGACTTGCCCGTTGCCATACCCGACATTCTCGACATCGGCGTGGTCGTAGAGCCACGAAACGAGGCTCATCGCGTCGTCGCCGTTCGGCATCACGATCTCGGTTGATTCGTTCGGTAGGTGTGCCAGCACGTGGGCAACGAGGTCGTCGACGTTCGTCTCCTCGGTGATGCTCACTGGAAGTGGCGACGAAACGACGTCCATAGCGGCCGTGAGACGGCGTTCGCGCTCGTCGGCGTCGAGCAGATCGGTTTTGTTGAGGACCGTCACGATGTCGTCCGTGGAAACGCCCTGGGAATCGAGCACGTCGAGCGAGACGGCGAGCTTCTCTCGAAGGTCGTCGGGCGGGTCGCTCGCGTCGGCGACGAGCACCACGCAGTCGGCGGCCGCGGCCTCCGAAAGTGTCTCGCTGAACGATTTGACCAACCAGTGAGGAAGGTCGTCGATGAAGCCGACCGTGTCAGTGAGCAGGACCGGTCGGCCGTCGAGGGTGGCACGGCGTGTGGTGGTCTCGAGGGTCTCGAACAGCTCGTCCTCGACGGCCGCGGTCTCGTTTCGGTCGGGGTGGGTCGTCCCGCCGAGGTCGAGCTCGTCCGCGAGCCGATGAAGCAGGCTGGATTTGCCGGCGTTCGTGTATCCCGCGATGGTCACGAGATCGAAGCCCTCCTCGCGTCGACGGCGTCTGAATTCGGTCCCCGGGTCCGGCAGCTCGTTGAGTTTCCGCTGGAGGCGATCGATCCGGTCGCGGGCATCGTAGATCGGGGAACCCTTCTCGACGCGTTTGTTGAGTCCACCCTCGTCGGCTGATTCCTTCATCCGCGGCAGGTCGTAGCGGAGCTGAGCCAGTTCGACCTGTAACTGGGCGCGGCGAGTGGCCGCTTGGTCGTCGAAGATTTCAAGGACGAGACGGTATCGGTCGAGCAACCGGATTCCGTCCGGCAGTGCCGTCCGAAGCGCGTGGTTCTGTGCGGGCGTGAGTTCGCCGTCGACGATCACCGTCCCCGCCGCGGTTCGCTTGACCTCGGCGGCGAGTTCGTCGATCTTCCCCGCCCCGAAATACGTCCCCATATCCTCGGATCCGGTTTGAGTGCATTCGCCGACGACTCGATAGCCGGCGGCGTCGGCGAGCGACGTTATCTCGTCGGTGGCGGGCGATCCGCCGTCGACGCGCGCTGCGATCACTGTATCCGTTTCTGACATTGGTGGTGGGTGTGTGTCTATTCGTTTGCGATACCGCTGACTCGGCACGATCGAGTCACTTGGACCTGGGATCGAGCGGCCACGCTGTCGAACGGTGACTACCGCGGACGCGTCGCCCGGTCAGAAACGGGGAGAAGTGGTCATCGGTCGCCTCTGTTCGGTCACTCACGGACCACGAACAAAAGTATTGCCCTAAACAGGCGATGGGATTCGTTGGTGGGCTCCGGATCCGGTTTCGCGGTCGAGTGCAGTGGCGCTATCGACCGCTTCCCGGCTGCGGGTCGACGTGGGGCTTCGCCATGAGCGCGTCGAGCGGCTGGTCGTTCAGCCACTCGATGAGCTGGACCAACTGGTCGGAGGCAGCCTCGAAGAGCTGTTCGCCTTTCTCGGGTGTCGCGTCGGTCTGGTCACCGAGCACGCCGCTCTCGGTGTTGTCGATCGCGTCGTAGAACGTCCGCGAGCCGTGGACCACCATCTCGATCTCGGTGAGGTCGACGACCCCCTCGTCGCGGGCGCGCTCGAACTCCGCCTCGTGGACGAGTTCCGGTGCGATGTACTGGATCATCGCGGTCTCCTTGGGACCGCCGTGGGGGCCGTTGTGCTCGAAGAGGTCGTCGACGAGGTCGGGGATCGAGTCGTTCCACATCCATTCGAGCGCGTAGGCGACCCCGTCGTCGCGGAGCCGACGACCCACCTCCCGGAGGTGGACGATGTTGCCCCCGTGGGCGTTGACGAAGATGATTCGGTCGATGCCGTGATAGCTGAGGTTGCGCGAGAGGCTCTCGACGTAGTCCCGGAAGGCGGGCGGGTCGACCCACATGGTGCCGTGGAACTGGCGGTGGTGGGGGCTGACCCCGACGTTCACCGTCGGGGTGCAGAGCACCTCGGCGCGGTCGGCGGCCTCGCGAGCGAGGTGTTCGGCGATCAGGTGGTCGGTGGCGAGCGGGAGGTGTGGGCCGTGCTGTTCGGTCGATCCCAGGGGGACGACCGCGAGCGACTCGTTCGCGACGTACTCCCCGAGGTCGGGCCACGTCTGGTCTGCGAGGTACACACACGAACCCTGGGTGGCGCGCGCATAACGGTATCCACTCCGGCGAGCGGCAAACGGCGCTCGGCAAGCGAACACCTTCATGTGGGGCGGTCCTCGTTCGTCCATGGACCCGCTCGACCTCCGGGAGGAGATGCCGGCGCTCGACGACGTGACCTACCTCAACACCGGTGCGGCGAGCCCCGTGCCACGCGCCGTCGTCGAGGCCGCGACCGACGAGATCGAACACCAGTCCTACGCCGCCCCCGCCGGCGAGGGGATGTATCCCGCGCTCTTCGACTCGCTCGAAACCTCGCGCGAGGCCATCGCGGGCTTCCTCGGTGCCGACCTCGACGAGGTCGCGCTCACCAACTCCACCGCCGACGGCATCAGCCGCATCGCAACCGCGCTCCCCTGGCAGGCGGGCGACGTCGTCGTCAGAACCGACTGCGAGCACTCGGCTGGGATCCTCCCGTGGGAGCGCCTCCGGGACGTCTACGGTGTCGAGGTCCGGGTGCTCGAAACCCACGAGGGACGGGTCGACCTCGACGACGCGAAGACGGTCCTCGACGGGGCCGACCTGCTCTGCCTGAGTTCGATCACCTGGAACTACGGCACCCGGTTCCCGGTCGCGGAACTGACCGACATCGCCCACGACGCCGGTGCGCTGACCCTCGTCGACGCCGTCCAGTCGCCGGGCCAGGTCGACCTCGATATCACCGAGTGGGGTGCGGACTTCGCGGTCGGCGCGGGTCACAAGTGGTGCTGTGGGCCGTGGGGCGCGGGCTTCCTCTACGTCGCCGACGACGCGACCGACGCGCTCGAACCCACGCGGGTGGGCTACCGGAGCGTCGCCGCGCCGGACGACGACGCGTTCGAGTTCGCGCCGGGCGTCCGCCGACTCGAAGTCGGCACGACCTCGCCCGCGCCGCACGCCGGTCTCCGGGCCGCGCTCGACGCTCTCGAATCGATCGGTCTGTCGACCGTCGAGGACCGTATCGAGCGGCTGACCGACCGGCTGAAGAACGGCCTCGACGACGACCGCCTCCTGAGCCCGCACGAGTACGAGTCCGGCCTCGTGACCATCGCGGACGACGACCCCGAGGCGACCGTCGAGCGCCTCTCGGAGACGGGGATCGCGATCCGGTCGCTGCCGTCGCCGGCGGCGCTCCGGGCGTCGGTGCACGTCTTCAACACGGCCGACGACGTCGATACGCTGCTCGACGCGCTGTGAGGGGCGGTGTGAACGGATGACGGTAGTGCTAAAAGGATCGCCTTCAACGATTCGGGCATGAACCTCCCGCGATTCACGACGGTCGGTGGAGCGTATCAGTACATGATGCTACTCCTGTTGGTGCTCGCGCTCGCCTTCACGGTCCTCTTCGGCGCGATGTACTACGGCATCCTCTCGTTCTAACCGCCCCGACGGCCACGATTCAGCCGTCGAGGAACTCGGTCAACCACTCCTCGAACAGCCCGACGAACACCGACGCGAACCCCGTGTTCGCGCTCCAGATCGCGGTCTCGGTACAGTCCTCGGTGCCCTCGCCACGCACGGCCATCAGAACGGTGTCGCCGTCGACGATCAGGAGCCGGGTGCTGCGGTCGTCGGGCCCCATCTCGGCCAGGGTCGTGACCGAGGGCGTCACCACCCCCTCGATACCCTCGAATCGCTCGCGGACCGCCGGGGTCGTGCTCACGACGACGGCGGTCCCCGGGAAGCCGTCGAGCGCCGCGACGACCTCGTCGGTGACCAGCCGCTCGTCGTCGGTGCCGAACACCACGCGCCGTTCGGCCTCGTTCGCGAGTCGGACCACCCGGTCGGTGATCGCGTCCCGACCGATGATGGTCCAGACCTCCTCGCGAGCCTCGTCGTCGTCGACGAGCTCGTTTCGAGCGGTTTCGAGGTAGCCGAACGCGCGTTCCTCGGCGTCGTCGATCCGGGCGCGGAGCCGACGCCGTGCCTCGTCGAGGTCGACCGCGCGGTACTGGATCGGCTCGGCGCGTTGGACGTCTATCAGCCCGCGCTTTTCGAGGTTCTCCGCCGCACCGTAGACCTGCGAGCGCGGGACGTCGGTGACGTCGTCGATCTCGCGGGCCGTCCCGCGACCGATCCGTTGGAGCGCGACGAACACCTTCGCCTCGTAGCTCGACAGCCCGAGGCGTTTGAGCGCCGCCACCGCGTCGTCGTGGTCGGTCACGTCCACCGCTCCCAGACCACGATCACCGACGGCGTGAGGAGCATCGAGGTGAGGTAGGCGAAGAAGATCGAGAGCGCCACCACCACCCCGAACTGCCCGAGGATCGGCGTGATCGCGAGCGCGAGCACCCCGATGCCGGTGGTGGTGGTGAGCATGCTTCCGGTGAGCGCCCCGCCAGTCCCTCTGACGGTGTCGTCGAGCGCGACGAAGACGTCCTCGCCCGACTCGTGGTACTCGTCGACGAACCGGTGGACGAAGTGCGAGGAGTAGTCCACCCCGAGCCCGATCGCGATCGAGAGGATCGTCGCGGTGAGCGCGTTGAGCGGGATGCCGAACAGCCGCATCGAGCCCGCGAGCAGCGCCACCGAGACGACGATCGGCACGAGGTTCACGAGCCCGAGCGACGGTCGGCCCTCGATGATGTAGTAGATCACCACGAGGAATATCGCCGTGACGATCAGCGCGGCGACGAGGCTCTGGATCGCCGAGGTGAAGATCGTGTCCGAGACCGCCTTGAGGACTATCATCTGGCCGGTCGCGGTCGCGGTGAGCCGATAGCGGTCGGCGAGCGTCCGCCCGCTGTTCGAGACCTCGTCCTGCGTGGCGTCGCTGTCGACCGAGTAGACGACCTGCGTGCTCCGGTAGTCCTCGGTGATGTAGTTGAGCGCCTGAGCGCGGTAGGGCGAGTCCAACAGCGCGTCGTAGACCTCCCCGAGGTTATCGTCGGGCACGCCGTCACCGTCGACGTCGTTGCGCTCGACGAGCGCCGCGAACGACGACGACTGATTGGCGTAGTCGTCGATCACGGTCATGATGCTGTCGGCGTCGGCGGTCCGTCCGTTCGTCACGATCGCGTCGGGCGGGTTCCGGTTGGCACGCTGGATAGATTCGAGCGCGGAGTCGGATCGTAAGTTCCCCTCGGCGTAGACCGTCACCGAACTCCCCTGGGTGGTCGCGAAGTTGTCCTCGAGGAAGTTGGTGGTGTCGGTGACCGAGTAGTCGCCCGGTGCGAACGGTTCGGGCAACGCCTCGACGTACCCCGGCAGGTCCTCCGGCGGGAGGAAGTCGTCCTGCGAGAAGGTGGTGTCGACCCCGGTCGCGTACGACCCCGCCACCACCGAGAGCAGGAGCGTGAGGACGAGCACCGCGTAGGGCGCACGGCGGGCCGCCGACACCCCGACCGTGAGCACCCGTCCCAGGAGGGAGCCCTCGGCTCCCAACGGGGAGAGCCCGAACTCCGGGATGCCGTACCGTACCCGGAGGTGGTCGCCCCAGACCTTCGCCGCGGGGAGGAAGATCCCGAAGATCAGGAAGGTGAAGACGATACCGACCGCCGCAACCAGCCCGAACTGCCGGATCGGCTGGAGGTCGCTGATGCCGTTGGCGGCGAAGCCGACCACGGTGGTGCCGGTGACGATGAAGAAGGCGACGAACAGCTGGTCGGTCGCGGTTCGCATCGACTCGGTGACCGAGTACTCCTGGACTCGCTCCTCGCGGTAGCGGTTGATGGTGTGTATCCCGAAGTCGATCCCGACCGCGAGCAACAGCGGCGGGACGGCGATCAGCATCTGTGAGAACGGCAGTCCGGCGAGGCCGGTGAAGCCGAACGTCCAGACGATCGCGAGCACCAGCGAGACGACCCCGAGCAGGAGGTCGATCGGGTCGCGGTAGGCGAAGATCAGGAAGACGAGGATCAGGAGCGCCGCCGCGGGCACCACGATGATCAGCGAATCGAAGATGATGTTGGTGAACTCCGCCGAGACGATCCCGTTGCCGAACACCGTGATGTCGCTGTCGACGCTACCCGCCATTGACTGTACGCGCGTCTGGATGGCCGTCAACGGGCTACTGCCGCTGGTACCCGCCGACTCCGAGATGCCGCCCGGTACGTCGTGCGTGACGGTGCCGATGGTGGCCGAGGCCGACGCGGACTGGGCGTTGAAGTCGTTGCTGAGGAGGCTCGTGAACCCGTCGTTCTCGGCGGCGGTCCCGATCGCCGACTCGATCTCCGTTGGCGTGGCGTCCTTGATCGCGTCGATCTGGTCGTCGAGGGTCGTCGCCTCCGGATCGAGCGTCTGCGCGACGATCGCCGCGGCGCTCGACGTCGAGGCGACCCGGAGGCTCGGGTCGTCCTCGGCGCGTTGTTGGAGGGTCAACATCGCGAGCATCTCGTCCTTCGAGAGCACGTTCGAGCCGCGTTGGATGAGCTGTGTGCTGCCGTTGGCCTCCGAGAACGTCGGCGAAAACTCCTCGTTGACGTTGTCGAGGGCGGTCTGGGCCGGGCTGTCGTCGGTGAACTGACTCGTTCCCGAACTCGTCGAGATGTTGGTCAGTCCGACCGCGAAGACCGCCGTTACGACGAGGAAGACGAGGACCACCGTTTTCGGCCGTTCGGTGATCCACTCGTCGGCCCAGTCGATGTAGCGCTGGTAGTCGAAGCTGACCATCAGTGCTGGCTCACCGTCGCGACCAGACCACGCCGATGCCGAGCACGACGAGGAGCGCCGCGAGGCCGATCATCACCGGTGCCGACGACAGCAGGCCGCCGCCGCTCGATTCGGCGGCGTCGACCGGCACGTTGTACTCCTGGGAGAGCTGGGAGGACTCGCTCGGCGTGTCGTACTGGAAGTCGACCGAGAGCGGGTACTGCCCTTCGCTCGCGCTCCCGGCGACGCTCACGTCGAAGCTGATCTGCTCGGTCTCGCCGGGTGCGAGCCGAGCGATGTATGCCTCGTCGTTCGAGAGCGAGAGCGGCGAGTCGGCGTAGGCCTTCGCGTTGAGGTTCGTGACGACCGTATCCCGGTTGTTGGTGACGTTGAGCGTCACGGCGTCCGAGGAGCCGATCCCGACCGAGGCGTTGGCGCGCTCGACGATGAACGAGTCACGCTGGCCGGCGACGTCGACTTGGGCGCTGAGGCTCCCGCTCCGACGGGTGTCGCCGTTCTCGTTGTCGTACTCCACGGCGAACGAGAGCTGGCGCGCGCCGGATTCGGCGCTATCGGGTACCTCGATCGGGAAGGAGACGTTGGCCGACTCGCCCGACGCGAGGCTTCCGACGGCCGCCTCGGTCTCCTGGGGGCTCAGCGACTCGCTCTGGCTCTCCAACTCGACGACCGCGTTGTCGATGGCCTGTGGGCCCTGGTTCGTGACCTGTGCGGTGACGTTGCCCTCGGACCCAACTCGGAGGGTGCTCTCGACGTTCGAGAGGTCGAAGTTCTGCTCGGGTTCCGGCGTCACGCCGATGGTGAACGGCCCGCCGCTTGCGGAGTCACCGTCGGGGTCGTTGTACGAGACCGAGGCCTGGAACGGGTAGTCACGGACGTCGGTGGTGTTGGTCGCGGTGGCGTTGAAGCTCACCGTTCGCTGGGCACCCGCCGGCCACTCACCGACGAACGCCGTCGCGTTCGCGGTCTGGCCGAGCGTGATGTCGCCGGTGAGCGACTGGAGCGAGACCGTCGTCTCGGTGGCGTTCTCGCCGTTGTTCTGGAGGGTGAGCGTGATCGGACCCTCGTCGCCGACCTGGACGTTCGAGTCGGTCGAGACCACCTCGAAGTCGTCCTCGCTCTCACCTGGGGTCACGCCGAAGGCGAACGGTCCCGCCTGGGCCCCGTCGTCCTCGGAATCGGTGTACTGGAGCGAGGCCTGCATCGGGTAGGTCGTGCCCGCGCTGCCCGTCGCGGTCACGTCGAACTCGAAGCTCCGTTCCTCGCCGGTGTCCCAGTCCTCGACGAACTGGGTGGCGTTGGCGGACTCGCCGAACAGCACGCCGCCCGAGAGCGACTGGAACGACACCGTCGCGTCCGTCACGTTCTCGCCGGTGTTGTTCATCACCACCGTGAGGCTGCCCTCCTCGCCGGACTGGACGTCGGTGCTGGTCGAGACCACGTTGAAGTCGTCCTCCTGCTCGTCGATGTCGACCGTCGCCGTCAGCGCCTCGCTCCGGAGCGGGTCGCCGTCCGAGTCGTAGTACTGGACGTAGTACTGGACCTGGCGCTCGCCCGGCTCGGTCGTGTCGTTGACGAGGACGGGGAGCTCGAACGAGCTCGACTCGTCCACGTCGAGGTCGCCGAGGACGTACTCGCTCTGACGCGGCACGATGTCACGGGTGCTGTTGGGAGAGACCGTCAGCACCGCGTCGGTGGCGGCCTTCGGGCCGTCGTTCGTGATCGTGCCCGAGATGGTGCCCGAGGAGCCGACTTCGAGGTCGTCCGACACGCCATCGAGCGAGAACTCCTGTTGGCTCTCGGGGGTGACGCCGAACGTCGCGGGACCGAGCTGGGCGGCCTCGCCATCGGAATCGTCGTAGGAGACCGAGGCTTGGACCGGGTAGGTGTCGGTGTCGGCGCTCGGGGTTGCCTGCATCGTGACCTCGATGGTTCTCGACTCGCCGGCGTCCCAGTCGCCGACGTAGCGGGTCGCGTTCGCGCTCCGGTCGAACAGCAGGTCGGTCGAGAGCGTCTGGAGGTTCACCACCGCGTCGGTCGCGTCCTCGCCGGTGTTCTCGAGGGTGACGCTGACGTTGCCGGTGCCGCCGACGGGGACGTCCGAATCCACGCCGGTCACCGAGAGGTCGTCGCTCGCCTCGTCGACCGTGACGCCGAAGGTCGAACTCGCGGACTGGGCGGCCTCGCCGTCGTCGTCCTCGTAGGAGACCGAGGCCTCGACCGGGTAGTCGGCGCTATCGGCACCCGGGGCCGCCTGGACCGAGAGGTCGACCGTCCGGCTCTCGCCCTCCTCCCAGTCGCCGATGTACCGGCTCGTGCTCGCCGCCTGACCGAACAGGAGGTCGCTGGAGCCCGACTGGAAGTTCACCACGGCGTCGGTCGCGTCCTCGCCGGTGTTCTCGATCGTCACCGAGACGGTGCCGGGTTCGCCGGTCGAAACGTCGGAGTCGACCGAGACGATGTCGAACTCGGCGTCGGGCGAGACCGTGCTCGCCCCGCTTCCGGCCGCAGCCTGGCTACCGCCGGCCGCGCTCGGTGCACCCTGTGCGCTGGCACCCTGGGCGCTCTGCCCCTGTGCACCCGTACTTCCCGCCGGGCTCTGTGCCGCCGCGCCTGCCGACTGGGGTGCCCCGCCGGCACTCGCGCCACTCGGCGCGGCCTGGGACGAGCCACCTGCCGCGGCCGGTGCCGCGCTCGACGACCCGCCCGCAGCACCCTGACTCGCGGCGCTCTGGCTCGCGGCCCCCTCCGACGCCGCACCGCCGGTCGGGCTCGCGGAACCGCCCGACGCGCCCGCGGCTGCCGCCCCGCTACCCGCTCCGTCGGCGGCCGATGCCGTGCCCGACGATCCGGCCGACGCGTCCTCCGCGGACCCGGTGTCCTCGCTCGCACCGCTCTCGGCCGAGGTCGGTTCGCTCGCCGACGCGTCGCCATCCGTCGTCGCGTCTTCACCGTCGCTCGATTCCGCCTCGGACGACGATTCTCCGTCCTCGCTTTCACTGGACTCGGTCTCGGACGACGTCGCGTCCTCACTATCGCCGGACTCGCTCTCGGACGACGATGTGCCGGACTCGCTCCCGCCATCCTCATTCTCGCTGGATTGGGTTTCGGACGATGTCGCGTCTTCACCGTCGCTCGACTCTGCCTCGGACGACGATGTGCTGGACTCGCTCTCACCGGATTCGGTCTCCGCGGACGTGCCGTCGTCGGACCCGCTCTCGCCCGTCGTTTCGCCCGCGGTTTCGGCGGTCGACGTTCCGTCCGTCGTCTCCGTCGTCGCCGACGTCGAGTTCGACGTGTCGTCGCCCGTCGAGCCGTCCGACGCGCTCGAATCGGTCGACTCGGTCGGTTCGGCCGTGTCGGTCGAACCGTTCGTTTCGGTCGACGCATTGTCGGTGTTCGACGCGCTCGCATCGAGCGCGTCGGTGGCGAACCCCGTCGCGTTGCTCAGCTTCGAGAGCGCCGAGTCGTTCCCCGTGTCGTTCGCGTTGGGGGCCGTGTTCGTTCCGCCGACGACCGCGCCGCCGACGACCCCCTGCATCACGACGAGGCCGACGAGCACCACCGCGAGAACCGACCGCTTCATCGTTTCCCGACCTGGTCGTCGATCTCACACGTCACAGCCGTTCTCCTCCCGAAACGAGGCGGGGGTTCGAGGCCCACTCCTCGACGATATTGCTCATACTATCTTTCTACTAACAACCCCTCGGTATAGCCCCTTCGATACCGACAAGCCGCGAGGGTCGGTGGGGACCGCTACTCGGTCTCGAACGTCGTCTCGGTGAGCCTGATGCCCTTGCCAGCGAGGTGTCGGAGCTGTTGACGCGCGAAGTCCTCCTCGCGGGTGCCACGGGTCGCGAGGACGTAGAGCCGCGAACTCCCCGAGGGACGCATCGTTCGGCCGGCGCGCTGGGAGGCCTGGCGGCGCGACCCGCCGAGGCCGGAGGCGACGACCGCGACCTCGGCGCTCGGGAGGTCGATCCCCTCGTCGCCGACCCGCGAGACGACCAGTCGAGAGCGCTCCCCGCGCCGGAACTCGTCGAACAGCCGTTCGCGTTCGGGGTGGGGGGTGTCGCCGCTGATGAACGGCACCCCCAGCGCCTCGGCGTAGCTCTCGCCCTGGTCGAGCCACTCGACGAAGACGAGCGCCTTCGCGTCGGCGTGTTCGGCGAGCAGCGACCGGATGGCATCGAGCTTCGCGGGGTTCGAGCCCGCGACCCGGCGGCGCTCGTGGCCCGTCACGCTCGCGTACTCGTCGCGGTCGGCCTCCGATCTCCAGGGCACGAACCGGAGTTCGACCTCGGGTTCGGCGACGAAGCCTGCCTCGAAGAGTTTCGCCCAATCAGTACCGATAGGCGGGCCGATGAGGGTGAAGATCTCGGCCCCCTTGTCGTCCTCTCTCACTGGTGTGGCCGAGAGCCCGAGGCGGTGTTTGGCCTGGAGGTCGACGCTCTTGCGATAGACGGCGGCCGGGATGTGGTGGACCTCGTCGTAGACGATCAGACCCCACCGGCGCTCGTCGAAGAGTTTCCGGTGGCGCTCCATCCCGGCGGTGCGGTAGGTCGCGATCGTCACCGGTCGAATGTTTTTCTCGCCGCCGTGGTACTCGCCGATCTGGTCGGGGTCGAGGTCGGTGTGGGTGAGGAGGGCCTCGCGCCACTGGCCGGCGAGTTCGCGGCTCGGCGCGAGAACGAGGGTCTCGCCACCGACCTCGCGCATCGCCCCCATCGCGGCCACCGTCTTGCCGCTTCCGGGGGGACCCACCAGTACGCCGGCCCCCGATTCGAGGAAGCGTTCGACCCAGTCGCGTTGGTAGTCCCGGAGGTCGAGCCCGAGGTCGATGTCGAGGTCGGCCCCGCCGTCGAGGTCGCGGAGGTCCTGCACCGGGTAGCCCGCGTCGTAGAGGGTCCGTTTGATCTCGCCCTCCTTCCCCTCGACCACCCAGCTCTCGGTATCCGAGATCGGGGCGTGGAGGTGGTCGGTGTCGAGCTTCTGACGCGCGACGTTGCCCATGAGTTCGGGGCTCTCGGCTTCGAGAACCGTATAGTCGTCCGGGTGGGTAGTGAGCGCGAACCGGCGGGCGCGCCGCCACTGGGATTCGACCCACTCCTCCAGTTCCGGCGAGCGCTCGGGCAGCACGTTCCGCATCGTCCGGACGAGGTCGTCGACGTGGTCGTAGGGGGCCCACCAGACGTCCTCTTCCCTGATCTCGTAGATGTAGGCCCCATCACCCGACGAATCGACGAGCGTGGCGAACTGGGTGAGCTGGGCGCGGGTGAACTGCTCGGGCTGTTCGACCACCAACTCCCGGCGGTCGGGGAAGACGACGACGTGCTCTCGGGAGACGAGGTCGGCGAACTCGCGGGGGTACCAGACTCGGGGGTCGTCGCTCACGTCGAGGCGGTCGAGGTGGCCCGACTCGACGAGCGCATCGAGCGCATCGCTTGCCGCCGTCTGTGACCACTCCCGAACCCGCGCGACCCCGCTTGCGGTCGCCACGGGTCGGCCGAGGGTCTCGAGAACGGCCCGGAATTCGGTCGCCGAGAGGGCGCGGTCGTCGGAGGCGGACGTCCCGTCGGCTGCTTCGTCGTGCTCGTTCGTCACTACGAGAACCGTGTGGGGCCGTCGGCAAACGGTTTGCGGGTGGTGAGCGGCGGGTTCGACGCGGTCAGCCGTCGAGCGGTTGGACGAGTTCGACGACGTGCCCGTCCGGGTCGCGGACGAAGGCCGTGCGCGCCCCGGCGGGGTCGTTGTCGGCGGGCTCCTGGACGACACCGTGGTGGTCGATCTCGGCGAACGCCTCGTCGACACTCTCGACGGCCACCGCGAGGTGGTCCCAGGCGGTGCCCTGCTCGAACTCATCCTCGCCGTCGGTCTCCGAGAGCTGGAGTTCGACGCCGTTGTCGGCGGCGACGTAGCGATTGGTGGTCTCGCCGTCCTCGGTCTCGAACGACCACGACTCCTCGAAGCCGAGCTCCTCGACGTAGAACTCGACCGCACGGTCGGCGTCGGCGACGTTGAGGCAGGTGTGGAGCAGGTCCATACTCCCACCGTGTCGACCGACCCGCATGAAGCCACCGCCTCGCCGCCCGGGATAGCGGCCACACGAACCGGGCGACCGGCCTCTCGACAGGTTTCGCCCCGGCGGGAACGTTTATACTGTCCCCGATAGATGAAGGATCATGGACGATATCTTCGTCGGGCGGCTGATGTCGAGCGACCTGCATACGGTGAGCCCGGACACGCTCGTCGAGGAGGCCGCGAACGTGATGCTCGAGGAGGGGATCGGCTCCGTGATGGTCGTCGACGAGCGCAACGACCTCCAGGGGATCCTCACGACCACCGACTTCGTCGGGATCGTCGCCGCGAGCAGCCCGAAGGCCGAGACCACGGTCGCGAAGTACATGAGCACGGACGTCATCACCACGACGGTTCAGCACCCGATCACCGAGGTCGCCGACACGATGCTCGAACACGGCTTTCACCACATGCCGGTCGTGAGCGACTCCGACGGCGTCATCGGCATCATCACCACCGCCGACCTGACGTCGTACCTCTCGCACGTCCAGACCCCGAGCCCCTCGTAGTCCCTCTCCTCTCTCCCGTTTCTCCCTCTCACACGGGGGACTTACCCTCGCCCGCACGCTGATGTCCGCATGGCGAGCGGGACCTACACCCTCCTGATCGAGCTGCCGACACCGACGACCATCGAGGTCGGTGCGCTCGGCGAACGCGCGTTATCGCCGGGTTGGTACGCCTACACGGGCAGTGCGCTCGGGCCCGGCGGCTTCGCGCGGGTCGACCGGCACCGCGAGGTCGCCACCGGCGAGCGCGACGTCCGCCACTGGCACATCGACTACCTCCTCGGCCACCCCGCGACGGTGCTCGATCGGGCCGTGACGACACCCGTCGACGCCGAGTGTGCCATCGCCCGAACACTGCCCGGCGAACGTATCCCGGCCTTCGGTGCCTCGGACTGTGACTGCGAGTCCCATCTGGTATCTCACGAGGACCGCGACGTGCTCTCGGCGGGTATCGAGGCGGCACATCGGGAACACGAGTGCTGAACGACCGGAACCGACCGGAAAAAGACGGATTCACGATGGTTCTCAGGCGGATTCCCGGCCGCCGAACAGCACGGCACGCGGGATATCGAGCCGGAGCAGCGCGGGCAGCGCGACCAGCACGATCCCGGCTTCGAGTACCGCGGCGGCGAGAAAGGCCGCGCCGAACCCCAGGCTATCGGCGACCGCGCCGCCGCCGACGGTCCCGACGAGGAAGCCGAGGCTTCCGGCGATGTTGAACCCGGCCATCGCGGTGCCCCGGTCGTCGCTCGCGAGGTCGGTGACGAGCGCCATCGTGGCGGGGGCGACCAGCGCGCCCGCCGCGCCGAGCAACACCATCGTCGCGCCCGCGAGTTCGACCGTCGGCGCGAGATACACCCCCAGGATCGTCACGCCGTAGCAGACCGACCCGACGACCACGGGCACCAGCCGGCCGATCCGGTCGGAGAGCCGGCCCGCGGGGTACTGTCCGAGCGCGAACGGCGCGAAGAAGAGCGCGAGCACCAGGCCCGCCGCGCCGGCGTCGAGGTCGAAGGCCCGGCGGAAGTAGAGGGTCCCGACGAGCGCGAAGAAGCCCGCCGTGAACCGGTCCGCGAACCCGAAGGCATAGGGGAGGCCGAGCGCGGGTCGGTCCCGAAGTCCGTCGAGCGCCGCCCGGATGCCGCGGCGCGTCGTCTCCGGGGCCCGGTCGGTGAGTCGGGTCGCGAGCAGCGCCACGAGACAGAGGAGGCCGGCGGCCACCACGATGGGGACCAGCGGGCCGACCGACGAGAGCTGACCGCCGAGGGGGGCCCCGAGCGCCGTCCCGGAGCCGATCGCGATCCCCGCCGCACCCATGTTGCGGCCGTGGCCACCCTCGAGATCCATCAGCATCGTTATCGAGAGCGAGAACGCGGCGATCGTGAAGCTCCCCTCGACGAACCGGAGGACGAGCATCGCGCCGAACCCGATGTCCGTGACCGTCGCGAGCCCGACTAGCGCGAGGTAGCTCGCCACCCCGCCGAGCGCACCCGCGACGATGAACGGCACCCGCCGCCCCGCCGCGTCGCTGGCCGCGCCCCAGACGCCCGCGAACAGCACGAAGCCCGCGTACTCGGCCCCCAGAAACCACGTCCCCGCGTCGAGCGTCGTGGTCGCGCCGAGCGCGCGCACGAGCTCCGGAACCCCCGGATAGAGCGCGACCTGACCGAAGAGGACCGCGAAGACCATCGCGGCCAGTGTCACGCGCTCGGTGTTCATACGCCCCGTTGTGTCGTCGTGGGTAAACCGATTCGGTGTCTGCACGACCACCGCCTCCCGCCGCCGGTTCGCGGCGTGCCGACACACGGATTTATTCCCGGTCGGACCCGCGTCCGTGCATGGTCATCCGGTCGTTCGAGGGCACTACACCCACCATCCACGAGTCCGCTCGCGTCGACGAGACCGCGGTCGTCATCGGCGACGTCACGATCGAAGCCGAGGCGAGCGTCTGGCCCCACGTCACGCTCCGCGGGGATTCGGGCGCGATCGTGGTCCGCGAGGGCGCGAACGTCCAGGACAACGTGGTCTGTCACGAGGGCTGTGAGATAGGGCCCGGTGCGACCATCGGTCACACCGCCATCGTCCACGCCGCCACCGTGGGCGAGCGCGCGATGGTCGGGATGAGCGCCACAGTACTCGACGGCGCACACGTCGGGAGCGAGGCGCTCGTGGCTGCCGGAAGCGTCGTCACCGAAGGCACCGAGGTCCCCCCGAGCACCCTCGTCGCCGGCACGCCCGCGGAGGTCAAGACCGAGGTCGAGGACTCGCCGTGGACCCACGCCGGCGAGCACTACGTCGAACTCGCCAAACGCTACGAGCGCTCGTCCGAACGAATCGAGTAGCGGACCTCACCACATTCTGACGGCCGTGCCGAGGATCCACGTCGAGACACAGCCCGACCCGACGAGTTCGGGGAGCGCGAGGCCGCCGGGCGTCCCGGCGGCGATCCACACCGCCCATGCCGCGACGTGGACGGCAGCGAGCGCGATGGCGAACAGCCCCCACCGGCGTGCCTCCGTGCGTAGGTCGCCCGCGCCGTAGCAGACGAACGCGACGGTGAACAGGAGAAAGAAGCCGACCGCGACGGTGCCGTGCTGGGGGGCGGGCAGCGCGAAGACGCCGATCAACGCGAGGCAGACCGCCGAGAGCGAGAACGCGACGCTGCCGGCGGCGTGGAGCAGGGTTCGCGAGTTCCTCGCGAGTACGACCCCCGGAACCAGAGCACAGAGGCCCGACACGAGGAGCCCGGTGTTGAAGACTGCCGACGAATCCCAGGTCGCCCGCCCGAGGTCCGAGAGTGCGTCCGCGGCGAACGAAAAGCGCGTCGAGAGCAGTATCGCGAGGGCGATCCCGCCGAGCGAGACGACCACGGCACAGACCCCGAACGCCGCCGCGACCCGGTCGGCGGTGTCCGGGTTCGCGAGCGGGTCCGGTTCGGTGGTCGCCATCGTCCGACCGCGGGTCGGCGACGGCTTCAGGCTGTCGTCCGCACGACTCCGTCGAGACCGAGCGTGAGGACTACCGGCCCTCGTCGCCGGAGAGCCCGTCGTCGCCGCGGTCGAGCGCGCGGGGAGCGTCGAAGTACTCCGAATAGCCGTCGAACCAGCGCGCGATGCGTTCGATCCGGTCGACGATATGGCCGGGTTCGCCCGAGCGCGAGAGTTCGTGGCCTTCGCGCGGGTACCGCACGAGTCGGGTGTCGACGCCGTTCTTCTTGAGGAAGAGGTAGAACATCTCGCCGTTGTTGACCGGGACCCGGAAGTCGTCGTCCGCGTGGATCACCAGTGTCGGGGTGGTCACGTCCCCGGCGTGGGCCACTGGCGATTGCTCCCAGAGGAACTCGGGGTCGTCCCACGGTGTTGCGTCGAAGTCGTCCTCGACGAGTTTGAAGGCGTCCGTCGAGCCGTAGAAGGAGGCCAGGTCGAAGACGCCGCGCTGGGCGACCGCGGCACGGAAGCGGTCGGTGTGGCCGACGATCCAGCCGGTCATGAAGCCGCCGAAGGAACCGCCCGTGACGTAGCACTCGTCCTCGTCGATGTAGTCGCGCTCGGCGACCTGCTTGACGCCCGCCATCACGTCGGCCATCGTGACCGCACCCCAATCGCGCTCGATGGCGGCGGCGAAGTCCTCGCCGTAGCCCGTCGATCCCCGTGGATTCGACCAAAAGACGACGTAACCGCGCGCTGCGAGCGTTTGGAACTCGTGCCAGACCGTGCCCGCCGCCGTCCACATCGCGTGCGGCCCGCCGTGGATCTCGGCGACCAGCGGGTAGGTTTCGTCGGGGTCGAAGTCGGGTGGCGTGAGTACCCAGCCCTGAATCTCGGGACCGTCGTCAGCAGAGAAGGAGATGGGTTCGGGTTCGCGGACCTCGTGGTCGGCGAGGTAGTCCGCGTTGACGTGGGTGAGACGGGTCGCTTCGTCACCATCCTGAACGAAGACGTCGTCCGGATGGTCCCACTCGCTCCGGACGAACGCGACCCGTTCGTCCCCGCTCGTCGCGCTCGTGACGTGGCCCTCCGTGACCACCGCTTCGATGGCCCCTTCGCCATCGCCGCGCACCCGTCGAACCACGAAATCACTCTCGTCGGGCGTGACGAACAGGACCGACTCCTCGTTCGCGTCCCACGTCACCGACGCGGGGTCCACGGTCCTGTCGAGGTCGGTCGTAAGGGTCGTCTCGCCTCCATCGGGATCGTAGCACTTCAGGTCGGTCTGGCCCAGCGTACCCTTCTCTTCCGGCGTGTAGGCGTAGGCCACCCGGTCGTCGGCCGTCACCGCGATGTTCGCACCCCACTGGCTCGTTTGGAAAACGACCTCGGGATCGAACTCGTCAGCTTCGGGGTCGCAGGCCAGCACGTCGACGACCGTGTTGTCGTCGGGGTCGTCGGTGCGTTTCGCGGTGAAATAGAGGACCTCCTCGCTCCAGCCCGGCGAGCCGTAGTCGTACTCGCCCTCGGTGACGCGCTCGACCCCGCCTTCGAGGTTCGCGACGTAGACGTGGCTCCGGGTACCGTCGAAGTAGTGTTCGGCCGCGCGGTAGACCAGTCGGTCTATCACCCGTGGATCGGGCGTATCGCGCTCGAACTCGTCGGTTTCGAGGTCCCGGCCCGAGTCGCGGTCGTCGGCCGTCACCGACTGGACGAAGGCGATCCGTTCCCCCGTTCGGTCCCACGCGATCGAGGAGACGCCGCCGGGCACGCTCGTGACCCGTTCGGCCTCGCCGCCGTCGGTGGGTACGATCCACAACTGCGTGCCCTCGTCCTCGCCGCGGGTCGAGGTGAACGCGAGTCGGTCGCCCGACGGCGACCACCGGGGTTCGGCGTCGACGCCGTCGGCCGCGGTGAAGCGTCGCGGATCGCTTTCGCCGCTCGTCGGAACGACGTAGACCGTCGCCTCGCTGGATTCGTCGTCCGTGGGCACGGTGCGGACGAAGGCGACGCGGTCGCCGTCGGGCGAGAGTTGTGGGTCGATGACACGAACGATGTCGTGGTAGTCGGCCGCTCTGACCGGATCCATATGTGGTCATTGCGAGACCACCTCATGCGTGTGTCGTTCCCTTGTCCCATCTATCGGTTTTTCGAAGCTCCCGACCGGTCCCGTCATCGGTTTAGGCGTCGACAGCCAATCGAATCCAATGGACGATAGCATCCTCGACGCCATCGGATCCCCCCTCGTGCGGGTCGCCTCGCCACCGGGGACGACCGTCGCCGCGAAGGTCGAATCCAAGAACCCCGGCGGGTCGGCGAAGGACCGTCCGGCGGCCGCGATGGTCGAGGCCGCGGAGGCGGAGGGGGTGCTCGAACCCGGCGACCACATCGTCGAGCCGACCAGCGGCAACACCGGTATCGGGCTGGCGGTGGTCGCGGCCGTCCGGGGCTACGACTGCACCATCGTGATGCCCGCCTCGAAGTCCGAGGAGCGCCAGCGGGTCATGGCGGCCTACGGTGCGGAACTCGAACTCGTCGAGGGCGAGATGACCGAGGCGAAAGAGCGCGCCGACGAACTCGAAGAGGAGAAGGGGATGGTCCAACTTCGGCAGTTCGAGAACCCCGCGAACGCACAGTCCCACTACGATACGACCGGCCCGGAGATCCTCGACCAGGTCGGGGACCGGACCGTCGACGCGCTGGTCGCCGCGGTCGGGACGGGGGGAACCATCACCGGCATCGGACGGCGGCTCCGCGAGGCGTTCCCCGAAATGACCGTGGTGGCGGTCGAGCCCGAGACCAACGCGGTGCTCTCGACCGGCGAGGCCGGCACCGACGAGTTCGAGGGGATGGGGCCGGGGTTCGTGAGCGACATCCTCGACCGCGACCTCATCGACTCGGTCGAGACCGTCGACCTCGAGGAGAGCGAGGCCGAGTGCCGACGTCTCGCGCGCGAGGAGGGGATCCTGGTCGGCCAGTCCAGCGGCGCGTCGAACCTCGTCGCCCGCCGGGTCGCGAGCCGACTGGCCGACGACGGCTCACCGGCGACCGAACTCCGAACCGACGGCGGGGATGACGAGAAACCGCTCGTCGTCACCGTCTTCTGGGACAGCGGCGAGCGCTACATGTCGACCGGGATGTTCGACTAAACTTCTCCCGACGCGGGAGCTATATGCCACGAGACCCTTCGCCCGATATGGTCGCCGTTCGGTACACCTGTCCGCGGTGTGACGCCGTCGTCACCCTCGACCGCGACGCCGCGCTCGCCGACAAGTCCGTGACGCCGTTCGCCCTCGACGGCTGGGAGTACGCTGCGCCCTACGACGACTTCGAGGAGAGCGACGGCGTCGAGATCGTCTGTGGCGCGAGCGAGACCGACGGCGAGGGCTGTGGCGAACTGTTCTACCTCAACTTCGTGAAGTACGAGGAGGGTCGGCCGGTCGAGGCGCGGACGACGCCCGCCGACGTCTCGTTCGACTTCCTGCGATAGTCGGTTACGGTTCGCCGTCCGTCTCCCGTTCGCTCGTCGACCCCCGCTCCGCCGGCGCGCCGACGAGTCCCTCCTCGAGGTTGGTTCGTTCGGTGTCGTACTGCCCGAGCGCCGCGAGTTCGTCGGCCGAGAGACCGGTCACGTCGTCGGTTTCCCCGATCGCCACCCCGCTGGTGACGATCGCGCTGACGGCCTGCTCGACGGTTATGTCGACGTCGTAGACCCGGGCGCTCGGGACGTGAACCAGGAAGCCCCCCATCACGGGGTTCGGCGCGAGCGGCATGAACAAGGTCCGGAGGTCGTCATGCTCGGCCGCCTCGTCGATCGTGTCCGGGGGTGTCGCGGTCACGAACGCGAACGAGTAGGTGCCCTCGTTCGGGAACTCGATGAGTTTGACCTCTTGAAAGCTGCTGGTGTCGCTCTCGATCAGGACGTCGCTCATCCGGCGGAAGCTGGTGTAGACCGACCCGACGCCGGGGATGGCCTCCATCGCGGTGTGAAACCACTCCGAGAAGCCGTGCTCCGAGGAGGTGGCGTTCGCGGCGAAGCCCACGACGAGCACCAGCGCCACGAGCGCGAAGACCGTCCCGAACTCGATGAACACCGACCCGAAGGCGGGACCGAGCCCGATCGACCGGGCGAACCCCCGGACGGGTTCGTTGAGTCCGACCATCCCCGCGGCCTCGACCACCGGCGTGAGGACGTTGCTGAGGAAGTTGAGCACGAACCCGAGCACCATCATCGTGATGACGAACGGGATGGTGAGCGCGGCCCCGCTGATGAGCCACTCCCGAACCCGCCCGACGATCCCGGTTTGGGCCGACTCGGTGTCGCGAGGTGTAGACATATCCGTCGAAGACGGGCTTTCCCCGAAAGCGTTCTGCAATCCCATGCCGGGTGGGTCGTGACCGACTGGGCGGTGGAGTTATGGTCTCCCATGTGCTATTCGGGAGCCAGTGAGCGTCGATGTCACGACCAGTATCGTCGAGTCGGGCAGCGACGAGTACGTCGGTTCGGCGTGGGAGCTGAAAGAGCGCATCCGCGAGCAAGAGGATGTCCTCAAACAGCGCCGCGGCTTCTTCACCGACGCCTACCGTCGCGCCACCGTCCACCTCCTGTTCGCCGGCGACCACGACGCCGATACGGCCGACGCACTCATCGGTTTCGCGGCGGTCCGCCGCGACGGCTACGTCCTCTTTCTCGCCATCGACGGCGACCACCGCGGCGAGGGTTTCGGCGGCCGCCTCATCGCCACCGTCGCCGAGAAACACGACACCGTGACCTGCCACGCCCGCGCGACCAACGAGGCCGCCGTCGCGTTCTACAAACACATCGGTTTCGAGGTCGAACGCCACATCGAACACTACTACGAGGACGGCGGCGCGGCCTACTACCTCAAACTCGGTGACCGAACCGGGCTCGCCGACCGGCTCTCGGCCTTCGTCCGCGGCCGCTAGACACACCCACTTTTTTGGACGGGGGAATCGCGCTCGCTACGCTCGTGCTCAACCTCCGTCCAAAAACCTGGACTAAAAAGGCTGCTCGCTCACTCCGTTCGCTCGCAGTACAACGACTAACAATTCCGCAACCGCACAGCACCACCTCCGCCGAAGCCCTCGGGTGCGCTCCGCGCACCCTCGCCCTTCATCCACCAGGAGAACACAGCTCTCCTGAGCCTCGGCTCGCTCCCGCTCGCCGAGACACCAGGAACCGCGACCGCAAACCGCTACGCGGCCGCGCCGCAGCGCGCAGCGCCGCCGACCGCACCGCAGCCGCCGTTCGTCACTCGTACCGCTCGATCGTCCGAGAAGGTCGTGCGTGTATTCAGCCTTCGGCCGGGGCTTCCATGCCCTCGGTGTTGATGAGCAGGGTGTTGTCGGTGTCGACGGTGCCGTCGACGGTGCCCGTGATCGCGAGCTTCGACTTCGGCGTCGGGCCGACCGTCACCGTGTCGCCCTCGTGGAAGTCCCGCACCGAGCCCTGGATGTGGATCTCGGCCCGACACTTCTCGGGGTGGTGGACGCTGAGGAGGTTGATCTCCTGGACGATCAGGGTCTCGACGCGCTCGCCGTTGTGGCTGAGGGGGACGGACTCCGGTTCGTCCATCTCCTCGATGTCGAGCGCGCTGTAGGCCGCCGCCGTCGGTTTGTAGCCGCCCTTCGGTCCCGGTACCCCCTCGACAAGCTGGAGGGCTTTGAGGCTCTGCATCTGGTTGCGGATCGTCCCCGGGTTCCGGTCGACCATCTCGGCGATCGCCTCGCCCTTGACCGCGGTTTCGCTCTCCCGGTAGAGGTCGACGAGCTCCTGGAGGATCTTCTTCTGACTGTCCGTGAGTTCGATAGATGACATAAGTCCGTGTTGGTTGCAGGGTCCCTTAAACCCGACGGGTGACTGGATGCGTAATTATCGATGAACGGAGACGAAGGGCTGCTTCTCACGACGGTTTTCGGGTTTCGTGCTCGGGATCTGGACGGGATTCGAATCCCGAACCAAAAACTTGAAGACGAAATTCGGGCGGGCACCCACGCCGGGACGGGAACGGCCACCGGATCGGGGTTATGGGGACGACTTTTACCCGGCGGGGGTCGAACGCGAACGACATGGCAATCAGAACCATCGGGGTACCGATGGACCTCGGGGCCGACCGCCGCGGGGTCGACATGGGTCCCTCCGCCCTCCGATACGCGGGGCTGGCCACGACGCTCGATTCGATCGGGCGGTCGTGTACCGACGCCGGCGACCTCTCGGTCTCCCACGCCGAGGAGCGCGACCCCGAGACCCGCGACCCGCGCGCGAAGTACCTCGACGAGATCGAATCGGTCTGTGGCCGCCTCGCCAACGAGGTCGCCGACGCGGTCGCCACGAACGACCTCCCGCTGGTGCTCGGCGGCGACCACTCGATCGCCATCGGCTCGCTCGTCGGCAGCGCCCGCGACGCCAGCCTCGGCGCGATCTGGTTCGACGCCCACAGCGACGTCAACACTCCCGAGACCACGCCCTCGGGCAACGTCCACGGGATGCCGCTCGCCGCCGCGCTCGGCTGGGGTTCGTTCGCCGACACACCCTGGGCCAACGCCCCGACCCTCCGCGAGGAGAACGTCGTCCTCGTCGGGCTCCGAAGCGTCGACGACCCCGAACGCGAGCGCATCCGCGAGTCCGACGTCACCGCCTTCACGATGTCCGACATCGACGAGCGGGGCGTGGTCGACGTCACCGAGGACGCCCTCGACATCGCCACCCGTGGCGTCGACGGGGTCCACGTCAGTCTCGACCTCGACTGGCTCGACCCCCGTCACGCTCCCGGCGTCGGCACCCCCGTCAGGGGTGGCGTGACCTACCGCGAGGCCCACTCCGCGATGGAGACCGTCGCCGAACGCGAGTCCCTGCTCCGCTCGCTCGAAGTCGTCGAGGCCAACCCGATCCTGGACTCGCACAACGAGACCGCCGAACTCGGGGTCGAGCTCGTCGCGAGCGCGCTCGGAAAGCGCGTGCTCTAAGAACCCCCACCTTTCACGTCCCCACCTTTTGCTGCGGTCGGCCGCGAAGCGGCCTCCCTGGCAAAATGTGGATCAAAAGCGCTGCGCGCTCCCGCTGGTCGCGCTTGCGCCCGCTCGCTCCCTGCGGTCGCTCGCGGTACAATTACTAACAACTCCGCGCCGCCACCGCACAGCACAGCACCGCCGAAGCCCTCGGGCGCTCCGCGCCCTCGCCCTTCATCCACCAGGACAGCACCGCTCTCCTGAGCCTCGGCTCGCTCCCGCTCGCCGAGACACCAGGAACCGCCCGCACCGCGACCGCGGTCGCGCCGCGGCCGCACCGCCGCCGGCACGACCGGGCCGGCGGACCTCGTGGGGGCTTACTCGTCGAGTTCGAACGCGATCTCGACCTCGACTTGGTACTCGCGCTCGCCCGGCTCGCCGATCTCGACCCCGAGGTTCTCCGTCGTCGCCCATTTCACGTCGTTGAGGGTCTCCTCGGCGCGGTCGATCGCGGCGTCGGTCGCGGCCTCGAAGCTCTCCTCGCTGGTACCGATCATCGTGATCTTCTTGTAGACCATCGCGCCCTCGATTGGACGCGTGGGGGCATTAAATATCCGCTCCGCGACGGCCGTCAGGGGAAGTTGCCGGCCTCGTCGTAGGCGTCGATGAGTCGCGAGAGCCCGACGACGTAGGCCGCCGTCCGGAAACTCGGCAGCCCGCGCTCCTCGTAGGTCCCGACGAGGTCCTCGAACGCCTCGACCATCACCGTCTCGAGCTCGTCGTTGACGCGCTCCTCGCTCCAGTAGAACCGCTGGCGGTTCTGGACCCACTCGAAGTACGACACCGTGACGCCACCGGCGTTCGCGAGCACGTCGGGGAAGACCGCGACGTCACGGTCGCTCAACACGTCGTCGGCCCGCGGCGTGAGCGGCCCGTTCGCGCCCTCCACGATGACCTCGGCCTCGACCTCCTCGGCGAGGTCGCGGTTGATCGCGTTCTCGAGCGCGGCCGGAATGAGGAGGTCGACGTCGAGGGTGAGGAGCTCCTCGTCGGTGAGCTGCTCCTCGACGTCGGGTGCGCCGGTGACGCTCCCGGTCTCGGTCTTGTGGTCCCTGACCGCCTGGGGGTCGAGGCCGTCCGAGTTGTGCACCCCGCCGCTCGAATCGGAGACCGCCACGATGCTCGCGCCCTCGTCTTCGAGAAGTCGGGCCGCGATCGCGCCGACGTTGCCGTAGCCCTCGACCGCGACCATCGCCCCGTCGAGGTCGATGTCGAGGTAGTCGAACGCCTCACGCGCGGTGAGCATCACCGACCGACCCGTGGCCTCGACCCGTCCCTCGCTCCCACCGGACTCGAGCGCCTTGCCCGTCACGACGCCCGGTGCGGTGGTGTTCTCGAGGGTCTCGTAGGTGTCCTTCAACCAGTTCATCTCGCGCGGGCCGGTGTTGACGTCGGGTGCGGGAATGTCGACGTCGGGCCCGACCACCCGCCGAAGCTCGGCGGCGAACGCCCGCGTGAGCCGCTCGATCTCCCCCTCGGAGAGGTCGTCGGGGTCGACCGCGATACCGCCCTTCCCACCGCCGTAGGGGATGTCGACCATCGCGCACTTGTAGGCCATCCAGCCCGAGAGCGCCTTCACCTCGTCACGCGTGACGTTCGGGTGATACCGGAGCCCGCCCTTGTACGGCCCGCGGTCGCCGTTGTACTGCGAGCGGAAGGCCTCGAAGGTAGCGAGCGAGCCGTCGTCGCGTTCGATCGAGAGCGTGGTTTCGAGCACGCGTTCTGGGTGTTTGAACCGGTCGAGAACCCCCGAGGAAACGTCGAGGACCGCGGCGGCGTCGTCTATCTGTTCGTGGAGGCTCTCGAAGGGGTTCACGTCCTCGGACATCCTCTAGTCGATCGTCGAGACGCCTGTTAAGGGCGTCGAATGAATATCATGGTTATAGTATAATGATCTGATTACGCGTCGGCGGCGCGCGCTCGCTCGACCACCCGCTCGGCCTGCGCGATGAGCGGCGCGTCGACCATCTCGCCGTCGACCCGGAACACCCCGCGACCCTCGTCCGCGGCCCGGTCGCGGGCGTCGAGCACGCGTTCGGCCCACTCGACCCGCTCGGGCGTCGGCGTGTAGGCATCGTTGACGACGGCGACCTGCGCTGGATGGATCACCATCTTGCCGTCGTAGCCGAGCCCCGCCCCGAACGCGGTCTCCTCGGCCAACCCCTCGCCGTCCTCGATCGCGGTGAAGACGATGTCGACCGCGTCGACCCCGGCGGCGCTCGCCGCGAGTACGACCCGCTCGCGCGCGTAGAGCACTTCGGTTCCCTCGGGGGTCCGGATCGCCCCGATGTCGGCGGCGAGGTCCTCGGCCCCGAAACAGACCGCCGTCGTCGGGTCGGCGGCGGCGATCGCCGGAGCCGCCAGCACACCCTCTGCGGTCTCGATCAGCGCGAATATCGGGCGATCGGCGTCGTGCTCGGAGAGCACGTCGGCGACCCGTTCGACGTCCGCCGCGGAGCCGACCTTCGGGCACATCACCGCGTCGAGACGTGGGTCGCCCCGAAGGACGACGTCGAGGTCCGCCTCGACCGCTTCGGCGGTGACCCGCACGCACACCTCACAGTCCGGATCGAAGTCCGACGTCAGAACGTCGTTGACCGCCTTGCGGGCCTCGGCCATCCGTTCGGGGGCGACCGCGTCCTCTAGGTCGAAGACGACGACGTCCGCCCCGGTCGTCGGGGCCTTGCGGAGCATCTCGGGACGGTCACCCGGCGTGAACAGCACGCTTCGCCTAGCCATGTCGGAGAACAGTGGACGGGTGACGTTAATCTACGGGCTTCAGGGCCAGAGGCCGCGCGCGCCGTGGGCCGCACCGACGCGTCGGAGCCCGACGATGTAGGCGGCCTCGCGCCACGTCGCCCCGTCGTGGGTCTCGAACGCCTCGCGGACGTCGTTCCACGCCGACACCATCTCGTCGTCGAGCTCCTCGTTGACCTCCTCGACCGGCCACGCGCGCCGGTTGATGTCCTGGAGCCACTCGAAGTACGACACCGTGACCCCGCCCGCGTTGGCGAGGATGTCGGGGATCACGGGGATCCCACGTCGGTTGAGGATCTCGTCGCCGTGGGTCGTCGTCGGCCCGTTCGCGCCCTCGACAACGATGTCGGCGCGCACGTCGTCGGCGTTGTCGGCGGTGAGGACGTTGCCGATCGCCGCGGGGATCACCACGTCGACGTCGAGTTCGAGGAGTTCGGCGTTCGAGAGCGTATCCGACGCGCCGTCACCCGAGACCATGCCGGGCTGTTCCTCGTGTGAGATCACGGCCTCAGTGTCGAGGCCTGCGGGGTCGTAGATCCCGCCGTCGACGTCCGAAACCGCGACGACGTTCGCGCCGTACGAGTCCAGTAGCCGAGCGGCGTTCGCGCCGACGCTCCCGAAGCCCTGTATCGCGACCGTGGTCTCGTCGATGTCGCGGTCGTAGTAGTCGAGCACCTCGCGGGTGATGATCGCCGCGCTCCGACCGGGGGCCTCCTCGCGACCGTAGCTCCCGCCGACGACCGGGGGTTTGCCCGTGACGACGCCGGGGATGGTCTCACCCTCCTGCATCGAGTAGGCGTCCATGAACCACGCCATCTCGCGGCTCCCGGTGCCCATGTCGGGGGCGGGGATGTCCCGCATCGGGCCGATGACGTTGCGCAGCTCCTCGGCGAACCGGCGGGTGAGCTGTTCGATCTCACCCTCCGAGAGGTCCTTGGGGTCGACCACGATGCCGCCCTTCCCGCCGCCGAAGGGGATGTTCATCACCGCACACTTCCAGGTCATCCACATCGAGAGGCCGATGCACTCCTCGGCGGTCACGCCGGGGTGGTAGCGGAGCCCGCCCTTGAACGGTCCACGTGCGCTGTCGTGCTGGGCGCGATACCCTTTGTAGACCTCGGTCTCGCCGTTCTCGCGTTCGATGGGGACCGAGACTCGATGGACGGATTTCGGGTGTTTGAGTCGTTCGACGGTACCGGGATCGACGTCGATGTACGCCGCGGCACGGTCGAGCTGGCGGCGGGCGGTGTCGGCTGCGGTCTCGGACGGTTCGTCGGTTTCGGGAGGGGCTGTCGTGGTCATGCTGGGTCGGGTGCGATGCCCGCCGGTCGGGACCGTTGGTCGGGGTCGACGACCGGCCGGCGTCCGTAGTCCGTATCAGGACTGCAAGGCCATATATATTTTTACAGTGTGGTTGTGTATCATACTACCGCTTCGCACGACCGACGTGCTTTCGTCCTCGGCGCGCCGGGTCTCGCTATGACCGGGCGCTACTACGAGGGGTTCGTCGAGGGCGAGACCATCGAGCACGACAAACGTCGAACGGTCTCCGAGAGCGACAACCAGCGCTTCTGTGACATGACGATGAACCAGCAACCGCTCCACCTCGACGGCGAGTTCGCCGCCGACACCGAGTTCGGCGAGCGCCTCGTCAACGGGCTCTACACCCTGAGCCTCGCGGTTGGGCTCACGATCCCCGAAACCAGTGATGGCACCATCGTCGCCAACCTCTCGTACGACGAGGTGGAACACCCTCGACCCGTCTTCCACGGCGACACCATCCACGCGCGCTCGACGGTGGTCGAGAAACGGGAGACCAGCGACGGCGAACGCGGGGTCGTGACGATGCACGTCGAGGCACTGAACCAGGACGAGGAGACCGTCTGCGAGTTCGACCGAACGGTACTCTCGCTGAAACGACCGGCCGAGTGAGTTTCACACGGGTTGACACCAAAAAGAATATACACCGCAGGTGTCTCGTTCACATCGACACCGAACACGGCGACGAGTGCGATTTCGGCCGCCGCAGTCCGCGCTGCCGTACCGCCGTTGCCGTCTCACGGTAGCTATACACAATGACACGAACCAAGGCATATCGGAGCGTGAGTCTCGCGGTGCTGGTGGTGCTGTCGGCCGCGGTCGGTGCGGTCGCCCTCACCGGCCCCGTCGGCGCACAGGAGTCCGGCGAGAACGCCACGGCAAACGCGACCGACGACAGCTTCTACAGCCCGTCGGAGGACGACCCGCTGAACGTACGATTTCGTGACTGCTGTGGGAACACCGTCGACTCGGTCGCCGACGGCGTCCTCAACCTCAACGTCGTCTATGGCCTGTTCGACGGGGCCTACGACCTCGACATCTCCGCGTCGGGGCTCAGCGACGACGAGGTCGACGAGATCGTCTTCGACGACGAGAGCAGCGACGCGACCGACCTCGACCGCACCGACATCGTCGGGATGGACTTCAGCGGCGTGCCCGCCGGCGAGTACGAGTTCACGGTGAGCGTGGCCGACGGCGACGGCGAGGCTACGGTCCCGATCGAAGTCACCGGCGACGAGAGCGCGACGAACGAGACGAACGCCTCGGCGGCGAACGAGTCGGTGAGCAACGAAACCGCGAGCAACGAGACGACCGCCAACGCGACCGACGCGTCCGGCAACGCCTCGATAGTGGCGAACCCCGCCACGCCCGGCAACGAGAGCGCGTATCACAACGTCTCGGTCGTGGCCGGTCCCGAGGCGGAGGGCAACCTCTCGTCGGTGACGGTGAACTACGGCGACAGTAACGCCTCGATCGGATTGGTCGGCGGTAACATCGCGTCGGCCACCCTCGACGGCGACCAGGTCGTGAACAACACCACGACCTCGTCGATCGGCGTCGACGGCCGGAACCTCACGGTTGGCTTCGATGGCACGCTCGACGTCGAGGAGGGTGACCGGGTCACGCTGAACTACACCGGTGTCACCAACCCGACCGAAGCGGGCGAGTACACCGTCGGGGTCGGCGTCAACAACGAGAGCCTCCAGAACACCACCCTCGCGGTTTCGGGGAACGGAAGCGCGAACGCGACGACGGATGAGACCAACGCAAGCAACGCGAGCAACGCATCGGCCACCAACGCGACGGACACGTCCGGCAACGCCTCGATAGTGGCGAGTCCGTCGGCCGCGGGCAACGAGAGCGCGTTCCACAACGTCTCCGTGGTCGCCGGGCCGGACTCCGAGGGCAACCTCTCGGCGGTGACGGTGAACTACGGCGACAGCAACGCCTCGATCGGGCTGGTCGGCGGTAACATCGCGTCGGCCACCCTCGACGGCGACCAGGTCGTGAACAACACCACGACGGCGAGCATCGGTGTTGAGGACCGAAACCTCACGGTCGGGTTCGACGGGACCCTCGACGTCGAGGAAGGCGACCGGATCACGCTGAACTACACCGGCGTCACCAACCCGCCCGAGTCGGGTGATTACACCGTCGGTGTCGCCGTCAACAACGGCAGCTTCCAGAACACCACCCTCGCGGTTTCGGGGAACGAAAGCGCGAACGGGACCACCGGCGCGGGAACGACGAGTGCCGGCACGACCGCTGGCGAGACCGGTGCGGGAACCGCCGAAACGACCGCGATGGGCGGCACCAGCGGCGGGGCGGCGACGAGCGGTGATGCAGGAACGAGCGGCGGTGCGGACACGAGCGGCGGTAGCGAACAGGGCACCGAGGCCGGCGGACCCGGCTTCGGCGTCGTGGTCGCGGTCGTCGCGCTTCTCGCGGCCGCGCTGGTCGCCGTGCGCCGGCGCTGAGTTCGGTACTCCGTCTCCGCTCGCGGTTCGTCTCTCCTTCCCTTCTTCCGCTATCCGACCGCGATTACACTGTTGAGCGCCGCCGCTGTCGGGTAGATGGTGGGATTCGATATCGGACCGCCTTATTGGCCGTCACAGGCCGCGACGAACACGTCGTCGTGGAGGCGGTCGGTGACGATGTCGAGGAGGTTCTCGAGGTTCTTCGTGTCGGCGCGGTTATACGAGACGAGGGTGTCGAGCGCGTCCTCGTCCCCGCGCTCGTGGGCGTGCCAGAGCCGGACCGCGTCGCGACCGGAGATGTCGGGTCGGTCGCGGTCGATGCCGACCTCGCGTTCGATGGCCTTCAGTCCACCCGTGAGGTCGAGCTGGCGACAGGCGTACAGCAGGTCGAGGTGGGGACGGTCGATGTCGAGGTCGAACGACTGTTCGAGGAACGGCACGTCGAACCGCTTGCCGTTGAACGAGACCAGCAGGTCGGCGGTGCGGAGTTCGGTCGCGAGCGCCGCACGCGTGAGGTCCTCGCCTTGGACGAGGGTGGTGGTCTCGCCGGCGCGGTGGAAGCTCACCGTGGTCACGTCGCTAGAGCGGGCGTCGAGGCCCGTGGTCTCGATGTCGAAGAAGCAGGTCCGCGGGCGGAAGTTCTCGTAGAGCCGCCACCGGCTCCCCGAGGGGAAGGCCTCGTAGAAGAAATCCGCGTCGCCGGCCGCGAGACGGTCGCGACCCTGTTCGATGAACTCGCGGATGTTGCGCCCCTGGGCGTCGCCGACCGCGGATTCGTCGAACGCGTCCCAGTGGGTGATCCCCTCACGCCAGAGCCGGCGTTCGGTCTTCTCGCCGATACCGCGAACCGGGAGGAAGCTGTTCTCGATGCGCACAGGTGAGAGAGACGGTCTGGAAACCTAAACGCTTCTCTCCCGGGACGACCGACCGACGAAAGCGATTAGTCCGTTCCCACCGAAGTGGGATTCGAGATGGCATCGCGTGACGACGAACGAACGATCGACGAGAAGGGCCGGGTCACGATCCCGAAAGCGGTACGCGAGAGGCTCGGACTCGAACCGGGAGCGAACGTTCGGATCGGCGTCGAGGACGGGCGAATGGTCGTCCGACCGCGGGTGTCGCGCGAGGAGTTCATCGAGACGATGGAGGGGTGTATCACCGAGGAAACCCGCCGGGACGACGCCGAGGAGATGAACCCGATGGACCCGCTCGGACTTGACGACCCGCTCGGACAGGTCGAATGATCTGCATCGACTCGAACGTCTGGATATACTACCTCGATGCAACGACTCCCGAACACGACCGCGTTCGGGCCCCGATGCGGTCGGCGCTCGCGGAGCGATCGGTCTTCGTGAACGCCGTCGTCCCGCTGGAGGTGACTCACTACCTTACCAAGCGACGAACGGGCGACGAATCGTTCGTGGAGCGATTCATCGGGCTCGAGACGCTCACCGTCGAAGCGCTCGATCTGAACGCAGTTCGTCGCGCGCACGAACTCCTCACCGAGCATCCCCACCTCGGCATCGGTGGTCGTGATGCGTCGCTCGTGGCGGCGATGGAGCGACGGGGCGTGGACGACCTCTGGACGCACGACACGGGACTGAAACGCCTCGGCGAGCGACTGGAGTGGTTGGTCGTTACCGACCCCGTCGAGGATAGCTGAGAGACGGAAAACGTACCTCGCTCGTATTACTCTCGGATGGATGGACCAGTACGCTATCGATGACGGTATCGACGGTGAACTCGAATCGGGTGGTGGTCACAGGAGCAGAACGTTACGAGAGCGGGAGTGAAGAGGTGCGGTGAAATGCGGAACGACGTATTCCACGTCCGGGTAAACGATCGGGATGAGGTAGCTCTCGATCCGGTCCGGTTTGCCCATCAGTGTTCGACCGATTCCGATAGCGGAGTTTCGCGACGAATTCGTTCGACCGCTACAGCACGGTGCCGTGTTTCTTGTCCGGCAGCGACTTCTCGACGTCCTCGTAGAACGCGAACCGGGCGGCGAGCTCGTCGCGGAGCTCGCTCGGCGGCACGACCTCGTCGATCACCGTCTCGCTCGCCATCCGGTGGACGTCGATGTCCTCGCGGTAGGCCTCGCGGAGTTCGGCCTCGCGTTCGGCGCGCTCCTCGTCGTCCTCGATGTCGTCGAGCCGGTTGCGGTAGACCGCGTTGATCGCCGCCTCGGGCCCCATGATGGCGATCTCCCCGGAAGGAAGCCCGAGGGTCGATTCGGGGTCGTAGGCCGGCCCGGACATGGCGTAGATCCCCGCGCCGTAGGCTTTCCTGACGACCACACATTGTTTCGGGACCGTCGCCGACGAAGTGGCGTAGATCATCTTCTTCCCCTCTTCGAGGATCCCCTCCTTCTCGACTCCCGACCCCGCCATGAATCCCGGCGTGTCACAGAGGTAGAGCAGTGGAATATTGTAGGCGTCGCACTTCCAGACGAACTCGGCGGCCTTCTTGGCCGAGTCGGGGAAGATAGCGCCCGCGCGGTGGGCGGGCTGGTTCGCCACGATCCCGACGGGTCGGCCGTCGATACGGCAGAACGCGGTGACGATCTCGGGGCCGAACTCGGCACCGAGTTCGAGGGTCGAGCCCTGGTCCGCGACGCGTTCGATCACGTCGTGCATGTCGTAGCCCCGGTTCGGGCGTTCGGGCACCAC
>NZ_QZWE01000060.1:0-4722 GCF_003602035.1 Halococcus sp. IIIV-5B
GGTGGGTACGCGGTCGGGCTTTGGCCGGCCCTCCGGGCCGGGACTCTCCTGCGGAACTGGCGTGCTCATCTCTGCCCAAAATTTATCAGCGTCAACAATTAAACTGCGGCTGACCGATTATGGCAAGAGGCGAAGACGTACACACAGTTCCAAATGACGATGGGTGGACAAACAAGGTCAATGGGAAGAAACAGGGACAGTACAATACTCAAGAAGAGGCGGCAAAGGCTGGTCGGCGGGTTGCTGAGCAGAATCAGTCAGAGCATCATCTCCATGGTCGTAACGGCCAAGTCAGAGAGCGTCGCTCCTATGGAAACGACCCGTTCCCTCCAGAAGATCGGGACTGAAAAGTCGAAATTTCCATCAAACCCATGAGCGAGATGCCTGATCGGACTGAATATTATATCGAGTCACATGGACCAAAGGAGGATGCTGTAAAATTGGGATTACAGTGGCTTGTCCAACTTGGAAATCAAGACACAAACAAACAAAAAGCGCTGATCGCTACCCGAGTAAAACGGACCCTCGAGGGCGTGGTGGAATCTGTCGTCGGTGAGAAGGCAGTGAAAGCCCTGAAAAACAAGAATCCGGTCACAGTGGGCGATATTGAGATGCGTCACATGACTGAGCGGATCGACGTACATAGCTGGAGTGGAGGCCCGATACTGGCAGTATATCCAAGCAGAGATTTACTCGACAAGATCGATGAGATGCGGGGTGTGACAGATGTTCTCGTCATACCTTGGCACCGTGATGATGTTCAATTCTGGATTGACCAGTGGGGAGCAACTGAGCTTGGTTCACGTAATGCCAAACAAAACGAGAGAGAAGCGCCAAGTATTGACGATAATATCGTTGAAGAAGCACTCCATGATCTTGATAGCCTAGTGAACGTCTCGACAGGACTCACACACTCATCTGACCGTTCTCAGGCAATAGAAATGTTCAATATTCTCCATCGTAACGGGTACAAATTCGACCCAGAGGCTATTCGGATCTGGTTGGTAGCAGAAAAAGACTGGAGTCCAACCAATGCAGATGACGTTCAAGAAATAGCTGAAGGCGTTAAAAATGGAAAACGTTTCCAGTATGAGTCCGGCAGATGGGTTAACGATATTCTGGATCAGTGGAAAGATCGGGCAGGCAACTAACGGTCGATATTAGAGACCACAGCGAAGATGAACTCATCAACGGATTCGTAGCACGAAACCGCACCGTGCCCCTGTGTTAGGGGCTTGCCGAAGCGGACGACGGGGTTCCCGATGAGGGGACAGCCGACGGATGCCAGAACAGCCACCGACGCTCCAGAATGAACGTCCCTTGGGCGTGGTTCTTGATGAAGTCGTGGAGCTGCTGGACTGTCACCGTGGCGGCTCGGGCTTTCGCAGCGAGTGGGGGTGAGATGCGACGGAGCACATCGATCATCCCCTGATAGTCGGACGTGAGAACGACTATCTGACCGTTGACGCTACACCCGATGATGGGTGTCGTCTTCTGACCGTTAATGAAGCCACGGCGCAGGAGGCCTTTTAGCCCCTTTCGAGTGTACGCGTGGCTGTAGTTGATGTCAGCTGCCACTTGGGCAACCGTCATCCCGCTCGCATGTTTGTAAAGGCTATACTCTGCCCGCTGGTCAACGTTACCGCTGTGCTTTCTTGGCACTTGGAGTCTCTTTGTCACTCATATTTGCAGTGGTGACATCTCTGAATGCTCGTATGCCGATACAACTCGGCTCGTTTCCCAAGCGGTAATGCGCTCATCCGAAGACCAGAGTTAAGAGACCCCAGAACTCAGTTGAGTCCTACGAGGTCTCGCACCGACATCGGTGCTTACCTCCATCCCCGGTTGGGTGAGCACCCATTGACGCCCGCCAATCCTCCAAGATTACTCGGGCGTTGTGGGTCTATCCCAGCCGCTCGGGTTTCTGTTGAATACCGTTCTTAGTTCCGACCTCTGTCAGATAACTGTTTTGAGTGTCGCTACTTATATCTTATGGCCGTATCCAGTCCTACAGACGGCGCTTCAGAGGAGTTATTAGAGGTTCTAAGACATCAGAGACTCACTTTCCCATCTGGGAAAATCATCCTGCAAGAGTTTATATATGATCTCCACAAGAAAAGCACCACATATCATTCAATGAGGGAGACCAAGTAAACTTCATGCTGATCTCACTTCATCGTAGTTAGCATCATATTGAACAAATTGCGCAGGCTTGTTGTTGGCTTCTCTTCCCGGGGAGAGAGGGTTCTACGAATGGCAAGATATGCATGAGCATGAAGCCTGTAGAGGGTAGTTCTGGTGCAACTACACGGGGTTTCACGCAGACAGAATCGCTTCTCACTCGTTGCACATCGAACTGACTCCCCGATGTGTAAGGAACGTCGGCTAAGTCTGCTTCTACATGTAATCTGATCCAGTGATTCAGAGACTTGTATAAGCAAACGGAAGTCAGTCACTCAAATCAGTGCTCCTAAGGGAAGCGATGTGCAAGAGATTCGGGGTTGAACATAAATGCGGATCAAGACTGATGGGAAACACGAGTATCGAGTTGACCAGCTGCGCCAGATAATGCAAGCTACCGGTGAAGGTACCAAATCAGGGGCTTTCGATTTCTCAACAGAATTCACGCTGCGGATGCTGAAAAATCTCGATCAGGCACTCCATCATCCCGATATGACCGAAGAACTTGCAGAGATCCTCTCGACACATACGGTAGATTTGACCTATCGAATAGAGGCCGATCTCGATGTGAATCCGAGCCGGCGGGCACGAGCGGAGAAGTAATTGATCAGAGTTTGAAGAGGATGATCTTGCACATCATTCTCCTTCTTCCATCTCTTGAGCGATTTCCTCATATCTATCTACGGTCATCAGAACGCTAATACGGCTGATATCGTCTTCCAACAACAGAACATCCGTCTCTTCTGGAGGATTCCATTCCTGTTCTCCAAACCATTGTGGGGTTTTCAGCCGTAACTGCCGCGGGCGCTCGGCTCGACTGTATTCATGCAAAAAGCCCTTGACGAGTTCCTCATCAGATGTCTGTACTTGAACGACAGCGCTGTCTTGCATCATGCCTTCCCAAGGTTGCCATGGGAAACGGTTCTTGTCCGATAGGGACCACATCAGGGTCCGTGCTTTGCCCTGCAAATCGAGGATGATTGAAATTGAGTAGAACAACCCCAATAGTAGTGATAACCCTATGAGGAGAGCGACGTATTTGGGACTGAAATTAGAGCCGAAGATAATTTCTTGAAAGGCATACGGATCATTGACGCTCTCACCAGCGAAGTCTGCGATAGTTAGAAAGAGGGTATCGACAAGAATGCTAGAAACGAGACTGACGATTAGTACTCGACCGTTCGATACCTCACTCTCAACAGCTCCAATTGTGACAGCGACAAAAAATGCAATGAAGCCCGGCGCAATCAGCAAGAGCGAGAGGATAAGATTCTGCGGGGTAAGGGGTGGCATTCAGCAGAGCCGTCAAATTACTCGTCGTCGTTTTCTGATTCGCGGGTGGCTTCCTCTTCCTCCCGCGCTCGTGCTCGGACATTTCGTGGGACGTACCCACCCGGAATGTCCTCGATCGAGAGCTCACCTTCCTCTACTCGCTCAGATAGGTCGGAACGCTCTCCTTTTTCAACCTTAGCGTCTAAGTCCCTTTGTTCTGCGTTTTCTCTGTGATTCAGTGACTGTTCTGAGAGTTGTTCAGTCTCGCGCTGTGGGTCCTCACTCTCTTCTTCGCTCATGATAATTTGTTATTTCTGGAGCAGATTAAACCCAGGGGTGTCTATTGTGAATCTCGCTTCTCTATTCTCCCGCGAGGACAACTATTATCCCAAATCCGACAGCAGAAAGAGTATGTCGCTCTCGCTATCCACCCTTGTATTCCGACCATGAGTTCTGCTACTGGATCCCCCAGTCGGACCTCGGACGAGGCTCCTGCCGAGTACGTCGTCGAACAGTTCGACACTACCGTTCCCGATGGGGCGGTCGATGCTCTCGCTCAGCGTATCGAGAGCATTGTCGGTGAACTTCGCGACCGCGCCACCTCCGACGACCGTCTCGAAGAACTTCTCCGGGGTCAGCCCGGTCCTGACCAGCTCCACCGAAACGACACTACCGAAGGTGGCGATCCCGAACCCTTCACCCAGCGCCAAATCATCGAGCCGCTTTTCGACGAACTCGCCTATCCTGATTTCACCACCGAGGCAACCACGCTCTCCGACGAACAACGCCAGAAAGCCGCCTATCTCTTCTCACTTCGTGAGTTCGACGCTATCGAGTCCAGCCGCCTCCTCGTTGAGGCCGAACCGCTCAACAAGAGACTTGACCAGCAAAGCCACGGCCTCGGACAGGTCAAAGACTGGCTCGACACCTACAGTTTCGACGCCGATTTTGGTTTCGCCACCGACGGCGTTCGCTGGGTCCTCATCAAGCACGATCGAGAGCGCTATCAGTACGACACACTCGCTGAGATCGACCTCCAACCTATTTTCGTCGCCGCCTTCGAGAACCACACTGGACGGCGCGAAAGCCCCGAGGAGTGGCTTGACGACACCACCACGCTCCTCCTCGAACGCTTCATCCGGGCATTCGGCTTCGAGAACTTCGTCGCCGTCGCGAGCGAGGCAAAACACAAGATCGACGACTCGAAATCCGCCGCTACTGCCGAGTTCTACGATCAATATGTGCGCCGTGTCTTCGGCGTGCTCGAAG
>NZ_QZWE01000061.1:0-4170 GCF_003602035.1 Halococcus sp. IIIV-5B
CCCTCCGCCACCGCATCAGCAGGCTTACGACCGCACCGTCCCGACCCGCCCCATGCGAGAGCTCGATTCGATCTCGACGGTTGGCGTCGTCGGCGCGGGCACGATGGGCAACGGCATCGCCCAGGTCGCGGCGACGGCCGGTTACGACGTGGTGATGCGCGACATCGAGACCGAGTTCGTCGACCGCGGCCTCGACGCCATCGAGAGCAGTCTCGACAGATTGGTCGGGAGCGAGAAACTCACCGAGGAGGAAGCCGAGAACGCCCGCAAGCGGGTCACGGGAACCACCGACCTCGATGCGCTCGCCGACTGTGACCTCGTGGTCGAGGCCGCCGTCGAGAATATGACTGTGAAACAGGACATCTTCGCGGACCTCGACGAGGTCGTGCCCGAGGACGTGGTGCTCGCGACCAACACGAGTACGCTCTCGGTGACCTCCATCGCGAGCGCGACCGAGCGGCCCGACCTCGTCGTGGGGCTCCACTTCATGAACCCGGTGCCCGTGATGAAAGGTGTCGAGTTGGTCGTCGGCGAGCACACCGACGAGGCAGTGGTCGAATTCGCTCACGCGTTCGCCGAGGACTTGGATAAGGAGACCTGGGAATCCGACGACAAACCGGGCTTCGTCTCGAACCGGATCCTGATGCCGTGGATCAACGAAGGCATCAGAGCCTTCGACGAGGGTGTCGCCACGAAGAACGACATCGATCGCGGGATGAAGCTCGGGACCAACGTCCCGATGGGGCCCCTCGAGTTGGCCGACCACATCGGGCTCGACATCTGTCTCGACGCGACACAGACGCTCCACGACGAACTCGGCGACCGCTATACCCCTGCGTACCTCCTGAAACGCAAGGTCGAGGCGGGCGACCTCGGGAAGAAGACCGGTCGCGGGTTCTACGACTACGACTGAGGCTCGTGGCACCTCTTGAGCGGGCTCAGTCCGCGAGCCCGTAGACGCTCCGGGGGTTCTCGAAGACGACCTGTCGGATGTCGTCGATATCGATCCCGAGGCGGTAGAGTTCGAGGATCGTCCGTTTGACCGAGAAGACGTCCGTGTCGAGCACGTTCGCACAGTCCGTCTCGACGAGCACCCGTTCGGGACCGTACTCCTCGATGGCCGCGGCGACGTCGGCGGCCGTGACGCCCGTCAGCCACTCGTAGCCGACGGTGAAGCTCGCATAGCAGTCCGTCTCGCCGAGCAGATAGTCGACGTTGTTGGGGTCGGCGTGGGAGGCGACGACCCGCTCTTCCGCGAGACCCGCCTCGTGTGCGGCGTCGACGTCGATCTCGACGGCTTCGAGCGCGGGGTTCTCGCCCGTGAGCACCGGCTCCTCCGCGAGTTCGGTGTTCAGCTCGAATCCCGGTAGCCCGACACCCGGTCGGTAGTCCGGTCCCTCGCCGGTCGCGTTCGGGGTGTGGAGTATCACCGGCAGGTCGTGCTCGTCCGCGAGCTCCATCTGGGCCCGCACGAGCTCGAACTGGGCGTCGAGATCCCACGACTCGACGTGTTGGGCCGGGGTGATCCCCGTCTCGCCGACGGCGACGACCTCGTCGAGCCCGCAGTAGTCGGCCATCGAGCCGACGAGTTCGGCCGGGTTCTCGATCCGGACGCCCGTGTGCGCCCCGAGCGCGAGCCCGGCCTCGAAGAAGTGGTTGCGTTCGATCGCTCGCCGACGGTTGATCGCGTCGTCCCAGAGGTATCGGACGTCCGCGGCGGTCACGGGTTTGTACGGCGTCCAGTGATAGCCCGACGCGACCATCACCATCGCGCGACAGCCGGCCAGCGAGTAGCGCTCGCGGTCGGCCCACGAGAGGGTCTGGGCGTGGGTGTGGCTGTCGATCCACGGGAGGTTGAGGAGTTCCGTCGGGAGGTCGAACTCGTCCGCCGGGAGGTGTGTCGCGTCCGTCGGGCGCTGAGTGGGGTACGGCGGTGCCATGGTCGAGACTGGCTCGGCGGGAGTTTATACCTTCAGTCCACAGCAGCGCGCTCGCTCGGCCTCTCGGGTCGACGACGGCACGAAGAATCAAATGACTCGGTACCGTCTCTCGACCGTCATGCGATCACGGACGGTTCGCGGCGGCGACGGTGTGGAGCTCTACGTCGAGGAGACGGGACCCGCGGACGGACCGACTGTCCTGTTCCTCCACGGCTACTCCCAGAGCCGGCTGTCGTGGACGAAGCAGTTCGAGTCGTCCCTCGCCGACGAGTTCCGCCTCGTTCGGGTGGACAACCGGGGTCACGGCCGCTCCGAGACTCCTCGCGAGAAGCGCGCCTACACCGACTCGTCGCTCTGGGCGGCGGACGTACAGGCCGTCGTCGAGACCCTCGACGAGGTGGTCATCGTGGCGTGGTCGTACGGTTGTCTGGTCGCCCTCGACTACCTCCGCGCGTACGGAACCGACGACGTTCGGGGTGTGAACTTCGTCGGTATCGTCTCCGGGATGGGCACCGACGCCGCGACCGAACTGCTCGGTTCGGCCTATCTCGAACTGTTCCCCGCCATCACCTCAGAGGATGCCGAGGAGAGCGTGCGGACGCTCGAACGGTTCGTCGAGCGCTCCGTCGCGGGCGACCTCGATCCGGTCGAGCGCTACTTCGTCCTCGGCTACAACGCCGTCGTCCCGCCGTTCGTCCGCGACGGGATGCGCTCGCGAACCCTCTCACACCGGGAGACGGTCGCCGAACTCGACGTTCCCCTGCTGTTCACCCACGGCGAGGAGGACCGGATCGTCGATCCGAGGGCGGTCGAAGTCACCGCGGCACTCGCCTCGGACGCGCGAACCTCACTCTACCCGAACGTCGGCCACACGCCGTTCCGGGAGGCCCCCGACCGGTTCGACGAGGAGCTCCGCGCGTTCGTTCGCCGGACGTGAATCGACATCTCCATCGCCCGCGTTGGCCGACGACTGGCCGTTCCGCAGTGTCTACGGTAATCAACAATTACATTTAGGAGCCCGTCGTATGTGGTGTCGGACCACACCATGCCGAACATAGACGGAATCCACCACGTCACCGCGTTCTGTGACGACCCCCAGGAGAACTACGACTTCTTCACGAACGTGCTGGGGCTCCGCTTCGTCAAGCGCACGGTCAGATTCGACGTGCCGGAGAAGATCTACCATCTCTACTACGGCGACGAGGTGGGCACCCCCGGTTCGATCGTGACCTACTTCCCGATGACCAACATGCCGATGGAGCAGGGCGTGGTCGGGAAGGGGAAGCTCCGGTCGGTCGGGCTGACCATCCCGGAGGGGTCGGTCGAGTACTGGCAGGGCCGATTCGAGGACCACGACGTTGCCTACACGATGGACGAACGCTTCGGCGAGACCGCCATCGAGTTCACCGACCCCGACGGCTTGCCCTTCGAACTCGTGACCGGCGAGTCCGATATCGAACCCTGGATCGAGGGCAACGACGTGCCCGCCGAGCACGCCATCCGCGGGATGTTCAACACGACCATCCACTCGGCCGACCCCGCCGGCACGATGGACGTCCTCGAAGTGATGGGCTGGGATCGGATCGGCGAGGCCACCCACCCACAGCGTGGCGACCGCATCCGATATCGAGCGCCAGGGGACGCGCCGTGTGCCGACAAAGTCGACGTGCTGATCCGCCCGAACGCGCCCGACGGCGTGATGGGGATCGGGACCTACCTCCACGTCGCCTTCCAGGTGGAGAACACCTGGGAACAGGACGCGGTGAGCGACCTGCTTCGCGAGAACGGCTACATCACCACGTCACGCAAGGACCGCGACTACTTCCACTCGCGCTACATCACCGAACCGGGCGGCTCGGTCTTCGAGTACGCGACGATGGGGCCCGGCTTCGAGATCGACCAGGACCCCGCGGAGTACGGTGACCAGCTCAAGGTGCCCGACTGGCTCGACGTCGACATCGAGCGCATCGAGGGGATGCTCCCGCCGCTCGAAACCAACTGACCGGCCACACGTCCCCTGGAGCCGGTCCGCGCCACCGGTTTCGAAACCGCAAAACACAGTATTCCGGCTCGAATTCGATTCGACATGGCATTTAGCGTCGGCACGGTGCTCCGTGAGTCGCTCCGACGGCTGGCGACCGGCCCCGCGCTGCTCGTCCTTCTGGCGCTCGTGGTCGTCGAGACGGCGGTCGCCAGCCGTCGGAGCGACTCACGGAGCACCGTGCCGACG
>NZ_QZWE01000062.1:0-3990 GCF_003602035.1 Halococcus sp. IIIV-5B
GGGCGGCGGTGGCGGGAGCGGAAACGGCGGGTCGGGCGGCGGGGTCGTGGATTCGATCAAGAGCTCGCTCGGACTCGGCGGCGGTGGCGGGAACGGCGGGCGGCGCGCGGCGGCCGCGGAGCTCACCGAGCGCTACGCAGAACAGCTGCAGGCCCACCTCGAAAGCAACGGGAAGTGGGAGCGCGTTCGAACGGCCGCCGCGAATTAAGGACTGCCGCCGCGGAACAGGGTCCGCTCCTCGGTCTCGTAGATGTTGATGAGTTCGGTGACGATCTCGTCGTAGGTCTCCTCCTCGACGCGAAGTCGGTCGAGTCGGTCGACGGTCTTCTCGTCGAGTTCGATCTCGGGCATACTCGGGGGATCACGCGCGACCGGCTTAACCTCGACGGTCAGAGCCGATCGAGCAGCGCGCGCTCGACGTCCTCGGTGGTGGCCTCGCCACCCAGGTCGGGCGTCCGCGGCCCGTCGGCGAGCACCTCCAGCACGGCCTGCCGGACCCGTTCTGCGGCCTCGTCGTGACCCAAGAACGCACAACACATCGCGGCGCTCGACACCGTCGCGACGGGGTTCGCGACCCCTTCGCCAGCGATGTCGGGTGCGGTGCCGTGGACGGGTTCGAACAGCGCGCGCTCCTCGCCGATGTTCGCCGACGGCAACAGTCCGAGCCCGCCGACCAACCCAGCCGCGAGGTCCGAGAGCACGTCGCCCGCGAGGTTCGGACAGACCACGACGTCGAATTCCGACGGACTGAGACAGACCTGTGTCGCGAACGCGTCCATCAGCACCTCGTCCGTGGGGACCCCGCGCTCCTCCGCGACGTCGAGTACCGCTCCGCGGAACCGGCCGTCCGTCTCGCGCATCACGTTGGCCTTGTGCGCCACGGTGAACTCGCCACCGTCGTCCGCAACGTAGTCACACGCGAACTCGGCGAGTTGCCGCGAAGCCGATTCCGTGACGACGCGCGTCAGCGTCGAGAGATCATCCGAAAGCCGGTCCTCGTGGCCCGCGTAGACGCCTTCGGTGTTCTCACGGAGGAAGACGACGTCCATCTCGGGCCGGAGCGCGTCGACGCCGGGATAGGCTCGCGCCGGCCTGACGTTCACGAACGACTCGACCGCCGCTCGCAGGGGGAGGATGACGTCCGCGGCGGTCTCGCCCGCCGCACCGAACAACGTCGCGTCGCTCCCCTCGACCGCTCGCCGGGTCTCGGCCGGCAACGCTTCGCCGGTCTCCGCTTGCACCGCGTCGCCCGCGTCGTACTCCTCGAACGCGAACTCGCCGACCTCGTCGAGCACGGACACGGCCACCGGCACGACCTCCTGGCCGATCCCGTCGCCCGGAATCACGGTGATGGTGTCAGTCATCGTCGGCGAGGTACGGCAGTGAGTTCGCGGTGTCGGCGACGGCACTCGAATTGGACTTCATCAGCGCCGTGGTGTCCCAGACCCCGTCGACCAACGCTCGCCGTTGGGCGTCCTCGACGGTGACGGCGACCTCCTCGTCGCCGTAGCGAACGACCTCCTCGGCCACGTCGATGTCGATCTCCCCATCCGGATTCGCGTCGATCCACTTCTGGATCGCCACGACGGTTTCGTGGTCGGCCGTCACGGTGGGGATCCCAAGCGCGAGGCAGTTCCCCGCGAAGATCTCGGCGAAACTCTCGCCGATCAACGCGTCGATCCCCCAGCGCATCAGCGCCTGCGGGGCGTGTTCGCGCGAGGAGCCACAACCGAAGTTGGCGTTGACAGTCATGATCGAGGCGTCCCGGTACCGATCCTCGTTCATCGGGTGGTCCTTCTCGTTGTCGTCGTCGAAGCGCTGGTCGAAGAAGGCGAACTGGCCGAGGCCGTCGAAGGTGACGACCTTCATGAACCGCGCCGGGATCACCTGGTCGGTGTCGATGTCGTTCCCACGGATCGGGATCCCGGTCCCCGAGACCCGCTCGACGGTCTCGACACCCGCGTCCTCTTCGGCACTCATCGGACCGCCACCTCCGGAAGCTCGCGAACGTCGGTCACCTCGCCGGTGACCGCCGCCGCCGCGACCATCACGGGGCTCATCAGCACCGTCCGCCCCTCCTTCGAGCCCTGCCGGCCGACGAAGTTCCGGTTCGACGAACTCGCACACGCCTCGTCGCCCTCTAACTGGTCTTCGTTCATCCCGAGACACATCGAACAGCCAGCCCCGCGCCAGTCGAAGCCCGCCTCGGTGAATATTTCATCCAAGCCTTCGTCCTCGGCGGCGGCCTTCACGCGCTCGCTGCCGGGGACGACCATCGCGCGAACGCTGGGGTCGACCTCGCGACCCTCGACGACCGCCGCCGCGTCCCGGAGGTCGGGCAGTCGCGCGTTGGTACACGACCCAAGGAAGGCGACGTCGATGTCGTAGCCCTGCATGGTCTCGCCGGGCGTGACCCGCATGTGCTCCTGGGAACGCCGCGCGGTATCCTGCTTGTCCGCGGGGAGGTCCTCGGGCACGGGGATCGGTTCGGAGATACCGATGCCCTGGCCGGGTGTCGTCCCCCACGTCACGACGGGTTCGATCTCGTCGCCGTCGATGGTGACGACGTCGTCGTACTCGGCGTCCGAATCCGACCGGATCGACTCCCAGTACTCCTTCCGTCGTTCGAATTCTTCAGGACTATCGGCGAACGCGTCGGTCTCCCGGAGCCACTCGTAGGTGGTCTCGTCCGGGTTGACGTAGCCCGCGCGTGCGCCGCCCTCGATAGACATGTTACAGATACTCATCCGGCCCTCCATCCCGAGACTCTCGATGGCGGATCCCCCGTATTCGTAGACGTAGCCGACGCCGCCCTCGACGCCGAGCTTTCGGATGATGGTGAGGATCACGTCCTTCGCGCCGACGTGGGAGCCGAGTTCGCCCGTGACCTCGATCTTCCGAACCTGCTTCTTGTCCATCGCGATCGTCTGGGTCGCGAGGACGTCGCGGATCTGGGAGGTGCCGATCCCGAACGCGAGCGCGCCGAACGCGCCGTGGGTCGAGGTGTGCGAGTCGCCGCAGACGACCGTCATTCCCGGTTGGGTGAGCCCCTGCTCCGGGCCGATGACGTGGACGATGCCCTGGTTCCCGCTCCCCGGGTCGTCGAAGACGATCCCCGAGTCGCGAACGTTCTGTTCGAGTTCGCTCATCATCTCCTCGGCAGCGTCGTCGCCGAAGGGTCGGGACTGGTCCGCCGTGGGAACGATGTGGTCGACCGTCGCGTGGGTGAGTTCTGGATAGGCGACTTCGAGGTCGCGCTCGCCGAGCATCCCGAACGCCTGCGGGCTGGTGACCTCGTGGATGAGGTGGAGACCCACGAACAGCTGCGTCTGGCCGGTCGGGAGTTCGGTGACGGCGTGCTCGTCCCAGACCTTGTCGTAGAGGGTGCCCCGACTCATCGATCGCCGTCGCGGCCCTCCCGACCACGCTCGAACACCCGATTCGCGTCGGCGTCGTTCGGCGGCTCGTGGTCGACGTCCTTCATCCGTACCTCCTCGTCCTCGTCGGCGTCCGTCTCCGCCGTTTCCTCGGCGTCCGCCGCGTCGGCCTCGCGCCCGCCGTCGGCCGCGACGACCGGGCCGCGGGCGAACACGACCTGGTCGCCGAACGGCCGGCCGGTGTCGGGGTGGGTGTGGTCGACGTTCTTCATCGCTCGGTTCCGTGCTTCGGTTCGGTTTCGGTTGGTGTCGTTCATACCTGTACTCGCTCCTCTTCGGTCTCGCTCGTCTCCTCGTCCTCGGTGTCGGCCCACGCGAACAAGCCACGAAGACGTTCGCCGACTTCTTCGATCTCGTGGTTCTTCTCCGCGGTGCGGAGCTGGTTGTAGGACGGCCGGTTGGCCTGGTTCTCGGTGATCCACTCGCGGGCGAACTCGCCCTGCTGGACCTGTTCGAGCACCGTCTCCATGTTCTCGCGGGCGTGGTCGTCGACCACGACGTCCCCGCGGGTCAGTCCCCCGAACTCGGCGGTGTCACTCACCGAGTCCCACAT
>NZ_QZWE01000063.1:0-3551 GCF_003602035.1 Halococcus sp. IIIV-5B
GCGGAGGTCAACGCCTGGGCCATGCCCGCCCCGAACGCCCCCACCCCTGAGTCGCGGGTCTCGAAATCGCCTCGAAGTTCGTGCAACGTTTGCACGCCACGGAAGGGTTATTACCGTCGGACCGAATGGACCGGGTATGACGACCCGACCGACGGCCGCTGGGGATCCACGAATCCCGAGCGACGCGGCGGGTGTTCGCGAGTCGATTATTGTAGGGGTATAACCCCTACGCACCTCCTTCCCCCGACCCCTGAATCGACTACACAGCGACCAGCACCCGCGACACCCACCGACCACATGACAGACCGAAACCCGCAGCCCACACAGCGACCGACCGCACTGAGGTATCGACCACCGAACCCCACCAACGGGGGGACGAACCATGAGTGAAGGCCAGCCACCCCAGCACGCGGCGGACGAGGCCGAACCGGCCGCCGACCGAGCCAACGAGAGGGAACAAACACCCGTGACGACCGGCGCGGAGTCGGTCGTGCGGGCGCTCGAACGGGCGGACGTCGAGCAGCTCTTCGGGGTCCAGGGCGGCGCGATCATGCCGGTCTACGACGCGCTCTACGACGCTGAGATGACCCACATCACGATGGCCCACGAGCAGGGCGCGGCCCACGCCGCCGACGCTTTCGGGATCGTCTCGGGCGAGCCAGGTGTGTGTCTCGCGACCTCGGGCCCGGGCGCGACGAATCTCGTGACCGGGATCGCCGACGCCTCGATGGACTCGGACCCGATGATCGCGCTCACCGGGCAGGTTCCATCCGATATGGTCGGCAGTGACGCCTTCCAGGAGACGGATACGACGGGCGTGACCGCGCCGGTCACGAAGGAGAACTACTTCGCGGACTCCGCCGACTCGATCGGCGATACGGTCGGCGAGGCGTTCGCGCTCGCCGGTGCGGGCCGACAGGGCCCGACCCTCGTTGACCTCCCGAAGGACATCACGACGGGTCCAACGGAGACCGAGCCCGGCGACGGTCGGACGCCGGACACGTACAACCCGCCCGAGGCCGCCGACGAGAGCGCGGTCGAGGAGGCCGCGGGCGTGCTCGCACGCGCGGAGAAACCCGTCATCCTCGCGGGTGGCGGCGTCATCAAGGGCGAGGCGAGTGCGGAGTTGCGGGAGTTCGCCACCGAATATGGAATTCCGGTGGTGACGACGATGCCCGCGATCGGCGCGTTCCCCGAGGACCACGAGCTCGCTCTGGAGATGGCGGGGATGCACGGGACGGGCTACGCCAACATGGCGATCACCCACTGTGACGTGCTGTTCGCGGTCGGGACGCGCTTCGACGACCGCCTCACCGGCGGGGTCGATACCTTCGCGCCCGAAGCGCAGGTCATCCACGCCGACATCGACGCCGCCGAGATATCGAAGAACATCCACGCCGACCACCCGCTGCTGGGCGACGCCGGCACCGTCATCGAACAGGTGGGCGAGGCGCTCGCCGACGAGCGGGCGGCGGACATGGCGGCCACCGGCGAACGGTTCGGGGAGTGGCGCGAGCAGTGCCAGGGGTGGAAGACGGACTACCCGATGGACTACGCAGCGCCCGAGGACGCACCGCTGAAACCCCAGTTCGTGGTCGAGGCGGTGGACGCGGCGACGGCCGACGACACCATCGTGACCACCGGGGTGGGCCAGCACCAGATGTGGGCCTGCCAGTACTGGACCTACACCCAGCCGCGGACGTGGGTTTCCTCGCACGGGCTGGGCACGATGGGCTACGGGCTCCCCGCCGCGATCGGGGCGCGCGTCGCCGCGGACGACGACCAGTCGGTCGTCTGTTTCGACGGCGACGGCTCCTTCCTGATGACGCTCCAGGAGCTCGCGGTCGCGGTTCGCGAGAACCTCGACATCACCGTCTTCGTGCTCAACAACGAGGGCATCGGGATGGTGCGCCAGTGGCAGGACGGCTTCTTCGAGGGCCGTCGGATGGCCTCGGAGTACCCCTGGATGCCCGACTTCGCCACGCTCGCCGAGGCGTTCGGTGCGCGCGGCTTCCGGATGCAGAGCGATGACGAGGTCGAGGACGTCATCACCGAGGCGCTCGCCTACGACGGCCCCTCGGTGGTCGACGCCCACATCGACCCCGACGAGAACGTCTACCCGATGGTCCCGAGCGGCGGGGCGAACGGCCAGTTCGTTCTGGCGGAGGAGCAGCTATGAGGGACGGTCTCCAGGGACCTGCGCCCGAGGAACGGCCCCATCCGACGGGCCGGCGCAACGGCCAGGGGATCCGGATCGACCCCGAGACCGAGGCCGAACCCGACACCCGCCGCACGGTGCTCTCGGCGCTGGTGAAGAACGAACCCGGCGTGCTGGCGAAGATCTCCGGACTGGTCTCGCGCCGACAGTTCAACATCGAATCCCTCACCGTGGGGACGACCACGAACCCCGAGACCTCGCGGGTGACGGTCGTGATCGAGGAGTCCGAACCCGGGATCCGGCAGGTCGAGACCCAGCTCGCGAAGCTGGTCAACGTGATCTCGGTTCGCGAACTCGGCGACGACGCCGTGGGTCGCGAGCTGGTGGTCCTGAAGGTCCACGGCGAGGAGCCGGACAAGGTCCACGCCGTCACCGAGATGTACGGCGGGACGACGCTCCACGCGGGCCGGGACACCATCACGATCGAGATCACCGGCGACGAGCGGAAGATCGACGACGCGATCGACGCCTACCAGCAGTTCGGGGTCCGCGAACTCGCTCGAACCGGGCAGACCGCGCTCGCGCGCGGCGGCGAGTGGACCACTTACGCAGAGGAGGAACGGTACGAACGAATGCAGACCCAACCCGAAACCAACGATGACTGAGAACGCAACCATCTACACCGACGACGACGCCGACAGCACCGCACTCGACGGGAAGACCGTAGCCGTAATGGGCTACGGTTCGCAGGGCCACGCCCACGCCCAGAACCTCAACGACAGCGGGGTCGACGTGGTGGTGGGGCTCCGCGAGGGGTCGAGTTCGCGCGACGCCGCCCGCGAGGACGGCCTCGATGTAGCCACCCCTGTGGACGCCGCCGCGCAGGCGGACATCGTCTCGGTGCTCGTGCCGGACACCGTCCAGCCCGACCTCTACGAGCAGATCAGGGGCGAGCTCGACGAGGGCGATACCCTCCAGTTCGCCCACGGGTTCAACATCCACTTCGGGCAGATCGAACCCGACGAGGGGGTCGACGTCACGATGATCGCGCCGAAGGGCCCGGGTCACATCGTGCGCCGGGACTACGAGCGCGGCGAGGGTACCCCCGGACTGCTGGCGGTCTACCGCGACTCGACCGGCGAAGCGTGGGACGAGGCGCTGGCCTACGGCCAGGCCATCGGCTGCACCCGCGCAGGTGTGATCGAGACCTCGTTCCGCGAGGAGACCGAAACCGACCTGTTCGGCGAGCAGGCGGTGCTCTGCGGTGGCGTCACCGAACTCATCAAGATGGGCTACGAGACCCTCGTGGACGCGGGCTACTCGCCGGAGATGGCCTACTTCGAGTGTCTCAACGAGATGAAGCTCATCGTCGACCTGATGTACGAGGGTGGGA
>NZ_QZWE01000064.1:0-3189 GCF_003602035.1 Halococcus sp. IIIV-5B
GCAAATCGGGAGCACGGGGGGTGATCATGGTCCAGGACGTCCACCAGCTGATCGACACCTATGGAGAAGAACCGGCGAGATCGATCTGGTCGAACTGCCCGAACCGGGTGATGTTCAGTGCAGGTGACGCCGAGACCGCTGAGTTCTTCCTGAGTGGGCTTGGGGATCGAATGCTCCGCCAGCAGGACGTGAACACGAAGCCAGACGGAGAAGGTGGGACAGTACGAACCACATCCTCTCGGACAGCTAGCGGAAAGCCACTGCTCACGGGAGAACTGATGAATCAAGAGCCTGGCAAGGCACTAATCCAATCTCCCAGCGGATGGTGGCACGCCAAGATCTCCGAGCCGTCGTTCTAGCCAACCCAATCTATGAGTTCTATTTCTTGGTACGGTTGATCTACTTGTCTGGCATTCCTACAAACCACCACTTGGCGCGTGTAAGTACTCCCGCCTGTGCCCGTCTACTTTGCAGTGACTGCTCTTCTTCGACCACTCGAACTAGCTCATTGGATGCTTCGACCTTTTCTGTGGTTGCAACCAGCTTTGAGCGCATCTCATCGACCCGTGCTTCAGTCTGCTGCAACTCTGATTCAAGACGCTCCACTTCTGCTTCATACTGAATTGCTCGATCGAATATCCGTCTTACAGCTTCTGCATCGCTAATCTCTGTCTCTTCCTCTTCTTGAATCCGTTCGATAAGTTCGATATGCTCTGACCGAATCTGTGGAGTAATTCGTTTCATGAATCACATTGAATCGCTCGTGCATCATAGTGGTTCGTCAGACGATTCAATGTGAATCATCTCTCAAGAAAGATAACAACTCTCATCTCCCATCCAATGGGTTCACAATTAGTCTCTTAGCGCTATAGTTTTTATAATCGTATATGTGCGAGATCATCTCAATTTCGGACATGCTGGGTGGTGGGCCTTGAATTGAAGGGGCAGCGTATCCGTGTTCATCACATCGCAAGTGGTTTTCTCCGCTGGCTGAATGGTTCTTTTACCGTTTTGATTTGTCTTATGTGATTTCGTTGTAGCCCCTGCTATCAAAGTTACTGGCGCTTGATGCGGCATCCATATTTGGAAATTCGTCATTCAGAACAGAGTACATATAGTGATTCATTCGCATACGCTTCACAAATCCTGCATCTAGATCGATTCTGTTAGCTGTCGATGTCACCATCTGAAATTCATCGTATAAATCTTGACACGCTTGGCAGTGGTTTGGGTTCAAATTCCCGCTTCTGACCATTGATCCGATAGCGTTGACATAATAGTCTGGATCTTCTGTAGTGTCTAAGGAGTGGCTGGTGGACTCATATTGCCGCACACGTTTGGGAATATTTGGAAAGGCTCCTGGTGGGATATCGCTTGGAAACCGCCTTTCAAGAACATAGTCTCCCACTCCATCCACGCCAGCATGTTTTCCGATCACAGGACCATAGTTATAGTTAACACCATCTCTAGGTTCAAATAGGTTAAATACGTAGAAATCCTGTGCACCCATCTCATTACTGATAAATTCAATATTGGGCATTAGCCCCGTCGACAAATTATCCACATTGAGGGCGTCCGCAAGCACTGCGTCATTAGTACCGAGTTCATTGAGGATCTCTCTAATCGTATTTTCCTGAGATGAAGAATATGTGTTGATAGGAATAAACAAACGAATGCATATTCGATTGAAATACGAATGTAGTGTCTGAATCATCGCTTTATAGTTCGAAAGGTCGATTGGGTCAATGGTACCAGAAAGTGTAGGAGTATAGGACATACCTGAGTTTAATTGGTGGAACGTTACTGGATCGTTCCAGAAATTTCTGATTAGTGAATCAACATCGTCTCGGTATTTATTATCTCTGTATGACAAATAACGGGGAAAATCAACAAACACCTCAGAGAAATTTCGAACATAGCGCGAGACCATGTTTAGATCGCTCTTTGTTACGATCTCCAGAAGCGGCTTAACTCGATCGGAATGTTGTTGCTGACTACCCCCGGCTTGACTGAGCTGGTTACTCAATGCCTCTAAGGCCTGTTGTTCGTTGGTACCATGCCGAATTCCAGGGATGTAGTCGTACATAGACGATCAATTACAATAGAGACTGAATAGCCTTTTCCCTAGATACGATTATGCGTTAATTGCATCTTAAAAGAACGCGCTGGATGCCAGTCACCACAATATGTAGCTAGCTCGGCTGACTTCCCGCATTGCGAATCGCTTCAGGGTTGCATCCGCTCACATCAGCTACATTATTATCATCAATAGCTACCGCTGCTTGTGCACTCAATATCTGACCATCAATTAGTTGGTTCAGCTCTTGGCCCCAAATTGTGGTCGGTGTTGAGCGAACATATGCAGCCCAATTGTCGATCGCATTAAGTCGCTCTTCCTGTCGGCTAGGACTGATATGCCTTTTTCGACTATTCAATTCCCGCCTGATTTTTGAGCTCACGATATTCCCCCTCTACATCGTACTCAGATACGCTTCTATCTAAAAGTTTGCTGTCCAGCTTATCATGGTATGTTTTCAACAAGTAATATGCATCTTCATAATCCGTATTTCCCCCCATTGTGAGTTTATATGCAATTTGCACCTCTGGTGCAACAATCGGCAAGCGAATAATATCATCACCAATTCCAACAATAGCAGTGCGTTGATTTTGGAACGATGGATGAATATTTTCAGTAGGCTGCAATTCTACTTGAGGTATCTTTTGATCTTTTCGAGCGACCCGAATTGGGTCGTTATGCTCAAACATCAGCCCGATACTTGAAAGAGGCATCGCTGGCCCACAGTACCCTCGATCTTCAAGCTCATTACCTAACCGCTCAGCTTCTTCTTCTGAGAGTGCCTCTGTGGCGACTAATGTATCGATATCCTCCGTGGATCGGGCCCGACCAAACAGAACAGCTACATAGCCACTTACAAGGACGTGGTCTATCCCCTGCTCTGCTAGAATATTACTGACGTCGCTTGCTAGTTTATCGAGGACATTTAGCTCTCGATTAACTCGTATTTCACCGCTCTCGCAAAAGTCAATCATTACTACCCATATGACGCCTAGTTGTTTATCACTATCTTCGAGGATAACAGAGTCCACAATGCATTGGGAGGACTGTGAGTTCAGCCGTATACATGATCTATATTTTTGCAGCACTTTGGCTACTATTATGCCTGCGAA